>NZ_JBRIIQ010000089.1:0-15750 GCF_052976905.1 Glaciimonas sp. GG7
TGCACCTCATCCACATTTCCCCCCGCCGCCACCGCCTGAAATTTCCCCTCCAGCTCAGCCCGGCTAACCATCGCCACACCATTCCACGACACCACTCCAAGCGGAGAAATATCAACAGTATCGACCACCGGCAAGGTCGTCGTCGGCGGCGGATTCCCCGTCGGCATATTCAACTTAATCGCATGATTCTGAATCGGAATCGTAATAATCAGCATAATGATCAACACCAACATGACGTCAATCAGCGGCGTCATATTCATCTCCATCATCGGCTCCGGATCGTTAGGATCACCACCCGAAGACCCCATATTCATACCCATAATTGCTTCCTTTATTTAGCAAGATTCAATCCGACAACACTCAACCACCACGCGCAGGCGGCTCAGTAATAAAGCCAATCTTGGCAATACCCGCCCGCTGCGCCGTCAAAATCACCTTACCGATATATTCATACTTGGTTTGCTGATCGCCCCGGATATGCAACTCCGGCTGCGGCACTTGCACCGCAACGACTTTCAGCTTGGCTAGCAACTGCGCCGTATTCGGTACCAGTTGCTCATTCCAAAACATATCGCCCTGCTTATTCACGGCCAGATTAATGTTCTCCGGCTTGGTTTTATAAGGCTGATCAATTTCGCTCGGCAACTTCACCGGAATCGTATGCGTGACAACTGGAATCGTGATCAAGAAGATGATCAACAGGACCAACATGACGTCAACCAACGGCGTCGTGTTGATCGTGCCTATCACTTCGTCTTCATCGTTATCTGAGGAACCAAGTGACATGCCCATGATTACGCAACCTTTTTCTTGAGGCTGGCGATCTGACCGGCTGAGCTTGACGACATCACGCCGCTGAGCAAGACCGAATGCAAGTCGCCGCTAAACGAACGAATTTCTTCCATCGCGCCCTTGTTGCGGCGGACCAACCAGTTGTAACCCAGCACAGCAGGGACCGCGACGGCCAGACCGATGGCGGTCATGATCAGCGCTTCACCGACGGGACCTGCGACTTTGTCGATCGATGCTTGTCCTGCGATACCGATAGCGGTCAACGCGTGGTAAATACCCCAGACGGTTCCGAACAAACCAACGAACGGTGCCGTTGAACCAACGGTTGCCAGAAACGCCAGGCCGTCTTGCAGGCGGCTTTGGACTTTTTCTACCGAACGTTGAATCGACATCGTGATCCAGGTATTGAGGTCAATTTGTTCCAGCAATGCGCCATCGTGATGGATGGTGGCGGTGCTGCCGGTTTGCGCAATGAAGCGGTACGGGCTGGTTGGCTTGAGAGTCGCGATTGCGGCGTCTACGGTTGGCGCTTTCCAGAACGTATTTTTAGCGTCTTTGGCAAGACCCGTTAATTTGGTTTGCTCGATCAACTTGGTGATGATGATGTACCAGCTACCGATGGACATCAACAGCAGGATGATCAGCGTACCGCGAGCGATAAAGTCGCCGCCTTTCCAGAGTGCGTCGAGGCCGTATGGGTTGTCGACCGTTTCTTTAGTGGCAGCCGGAGGCGGCGGCATTGGGGTGGCGCTAGCATCTGTGATAGGTGCGGCAGCACTAGTGGCGACAGCAGCGGCAGAAGCCGAGGCGGCAGGCGTTTGGGCCACTGCCAGCGGAGCGGCGATTGTTGCAGCGGAGATGACGAGGGCCGCAACAACGGCTGATAAGCGATTACGAGTGGTAGGCATACAAATACTCCAAATTAATCAATGAATGAAAGCGACTAAAAGACTACGGATAAGGTAATGCTGCTGTATTACGTGCATCAGGCGCGCTATTGAGCGCCTTAATCAAGTTTCCAGACGTACTGCATTTGGGTGGTCGACGGCACCGGTTTTCCGTCCGACATTGCGGGGGTGAAACGACAAAGACTCCAGGCTTTCAGGGTGGCGTGGTCCAAGTCTCTGGAGCCGCTCCCTTTTTCAACGACGGCATCGGTGACGCTGCCATCGATACCGATGGAGAGTTTGACCAAGACCGTGCCCTGCTCTTCGTTACGCAATGAAGCTCTTGGGTACTCCGGTTTTTCACAATTACCTGCAACTCTGGCGCTGGTATGCGCAGGCGTTGGCGGGCCTGGTGGCGCGGCACTCGGTTGCGCAACTGAAGTTGGCAATTCGGTGCTGGCGGGTTTGACGCTGGTAACAGCGGCGATCACATCGGTCTGCTGCTGCGGCTGCACTTTTACTTCTGGCGGCGGAACAAACGGCGGCGGCGGCGCGACCGTTTTCGGTGGCGGCGGTACTGGCTTATCTGGTGGTGGCGGTGGCGGCGGTTTGATTTCTTCAACGATCTTGGTTTCAACCGGTTGCGCAATGACGTCAACCACCTTACGCGCCAGACCGGTAAGAAGTGCGTACAAGAGCGCCACGTGCAAAAGAACTACAACGGTGATGCCAACTACATTCTTCGAGGGATTTTTCCCATCCTGCGTGAAATCCATGCCTTTTTTCCTCCGGTACTACATTGCAATTGCTGAAAATTTGCTAGTAGCGTATTGCGCACATAGCTGTGCGCAATACGCTAACGCAGTGGATGCAAGTTAGAACTTGAATCCGGCTGTGACATAGAACTGACGACCGAGTGGATCGGTGTAGCGGGCGTCATAACCTACCTGATTACCGCCACCAGCTGTCACCAACGACAACGGTGGTGTGCGTGAGAACAGGTTTTTAATCCCTGCCGTAATCACCATCGACTTGTTGACCTGCGCGCGGGTCTGCCAGTCAAACGTGGTGTAAGACGCCACGTTGTGATTTGGCATCGCCACAAACGCACCTAACGAGCCGTTTGGATTGATGATTTGCACGACTGAATCGTCTGCTGTGTAGGTCTGGTCGTGATAGCCGGAACGGTAGTTGGCGATCAAGCTGTGGGTAAACATATCCGACACCTTGAGCGACGCTGCCAATCTGGAAATCACACGGAAGATGACGTTCTGGCTCGCACCGTACTGACCAAGGCTGCTTTGCGTACCAACACCTGGATACTCTTGATCAGCTTTCATCATGTAAGTACCGGTCCATTGCAGATTCAAGTCACCGACCGGTGTTTTGGTCTTGTAACTTGTATCCCAATCGATACCTTGGTACTTGGCGCTGGCCAAATTAACCGGCGTCTGCAAGAACGCAATCGTTTGTGAGCCCTGAATCGGATCGTTAAAGAGCTTAAACAGATTGGTGTACGCACCGGTGTTACCGAAGGCGATATTTTCTTGCAAGAGACTGATCTGGTTTTTGATATTGATCGTCCACAGATCAAGACCAATCGACAGACTACGCACAGGCTCAACCCGGAAACCAATACTGCTTTGGGTCGAGGTTTCTGGTTTCAGACCGCTAGAGCCACTGAGTTGGTTACCGCCTTGCAGTACGTCGTACTGGGCAATTCCCTGACAACCGGCAGCTCTTGGATCGGATCCAGATACCGGGCAAGGATGTTGTTGCGCAGTATTGCCGGCAAACTGCACCGGCGTCGTGATTTCAGCCAGTGTCGGGGCCTTGAATCCTGTGCCGTAAGAGGCGCGGAACATCAAGGTATCGACCGGTTGCCAACGCGCAGAAAGCTTGTATGTAGCTTTGCTGGCCGCATTACCTTGGGTAGCAGAACCGATTGGGTTGCCTGCATCGTCAAAGTTCGCATTGTTTTTTGCTGCATCGTAACTGTCGTAACGCAGCGCGCCTGTGACGTCAAAGTTCTTCGCCACCGGTACCAACATTTCAGCAAAAGTACCGTAATTCATCCGGCTAGCCGAGAACGGCAGTGCGCCGCCATTGCCGCCGATGATAGTGTCGGTGAAGTTCGGCTGCAACGCGTTCTGGCCTTGCAAAATCGCACTCGGGCTATCGGTATGCGTTTCACGCGTTGCTTCTGCGCCAATACCGATTTGCGCCATGCCGCCCCAGGTTTTGAACAAATCGTGCGAACCATGCACGTTAAGTACATCGAGCTTGGTAGTGGCCTGATCCAGGGTCTGGTGCAATACGGCAGGGGCCAATATGCTGACCGATGATCCGGCTGGTGCAAACGGGTCAAAGTTGCCGCTAGCGACGATACTGTTAAACGCATTTTGGCTGGTATAGCCGGACAGAGCGTTGTCGTAGACCGTATTTTGCGAGTGTGTATACGATGCGTTGTAATCCCAACCCTTGAAGTTACCTTCAACACCGAACGCCAAATGCAGTGCGTCAGTCAGGTATTGATCGGCACGACCGCCTGCATCAAGCAAGCGCAAATTCATCAGCGCACTCTTGATGTTGGAAGGGCTTTCGCCGAGTTGTGCCAGATAAGGGGACACGTATTTAGCGTACAGCGGGCTATTTTTTGACAATGCCAATGGTTGCGATGGTGCAGCAAATTGACCCTCTAACGAAAAGCGCGATGCGACTGCTTCGGCGAAGAACGTCGTGTCGTTATTGATTTTGATATTGGCCGAGCCGACCAGACTGTCACGGGTCGATTCCGGAATCAATTGCACCGTTGACGCATAGTCGAATTTGCAATAATTCCCTTGCTGGACAGTGTTTGGTCCGCACACGCCATTGGCCAGCAGGTTAGGTGAGAACTTGGTGGTTGTATTGTCGTTATGTCGCAACGTCACCCCGGCTGGCGAGGTATTGGAGCTCAACTGAGACAACATATATTTTTGACCATCAACACTGAACGGCACGTTTCCGCTATCGGCAAAACTGCGTTGACCGGCGCTCAGTGAACGCTGCTCATCGTGGCTGTAAGCCAGCAAAAAGTTGTAGCCATCGGTGTCGAGATCGCCGAAACCTTTGGAAATACCGAAGTTATAGCTCTTGCCGCCAGCCTGCTGTGGCGAGTTATAGCTGATGCTGATGTTGGTTTCGGTTGAGTTCTTCTTCAGAATAAAATTGACCACACCGGCGATAGCGTCCGAACCGTACAAAGCGGATGCACCGTCAGTGAGAATTTCAACCCGTTCAACCGCCGACAATGGGATGCTAGCCAGATTGACCGCCGTGCCGTTGTTGATAATTGCCGAGGAAGCTACCCGACGTCCATTCAACAGCACCAGGGTATAACCGGAGCCGATACCGTGAATCGATGCCGTCTCTACACCGCCGCCGCCGCCGTTTACAGAGTTAGACGATCCAATAAATCCCTGCATCGCAGGCAATGCCTGAATCAGATCAGCCACGCTGCTAGCACCCGTCTTGGCGATATCTTCCTTAGTCAGTGTCTGTACTGGCAGCGCACCTTCTTTGGCGATCCGTTTGATGGACGAGCCGGTAATTTCAACACGTTGCACCTGTTGCGGCGCATCGTCTTGTTTTGTCTCTTGCGCCTGAACCGAATGGGCTAACAAACCCAGTCCAACCGCAACACCCCCTGAAAACATGAGCCGCAACGACCGCGACAATCCCCGTTCCTTGATCATAACCACACCCCTTTAGTTGAATGACATTTTTTAAGTGGCAGAACATTTATTTATCGCTTTGCAGGCGACTCGATCAGAGAATTATTTTGTTTTATAAGACCCAAAATTAAGTAGACTGATCGACAATATTTAACAACCATATTTCTTCACACAAAACGACTTTAAGCAAATTTTGTGCCACACAAAAATATCGTGAATTTCTGGTGTATCCTTCAACAATCGCGGGACTATAAACGCGGTTTTGGGGTGCTGAAATGGCTTGATTTACGGCCTCAAAATTCGGCGAGGTTATGTCACACAGCCGTCACAAAACATGTAAAAACGACGCAAAAAACAGATCAAAAAGGGTGGAGAAAGATGCGGTTTTTTAATCAAATAAAACATTTCCTGATGGCACCTGTCTGCGCAGCCTGCTGCCTGTCGATAGTTGCAAATCCAGCAGCCGCTGCATCAAATCCAGCAGACCTGTCGAAAGTCATGCATATCGCCTTTGAAGCCGCCGATGATGGTTTCGATATGGTCCGTACTAACAACAGTTTGTATTCGACTTGGGTGGGCGAGGCGATCTTTGAGGGTTTGCTGACCTACGACTATTTAGCGCGCCCGGCCAAACTGGTTCCCGACACCAGTACCGCGATGCCGGAAGTCAGTAACGATGGTCTGACCTATACTTTTCACATCAAGCCGGGGATTTTATTTACGCCGGACCCGGCCTTTAAAGGTGTGCGGCGCGAGCTCACGGCGCAGGATTATGTCTACACCATCGAGCGTGTGCTGGACCCCAAAAACCATTCACCGCAAGCCAGCTCATTCGAAGGCAAAATTGTCGGCCTCGATGCACTGGTCGCTGACGCCAAAAAAACCGGCCACTTTAACTACGACACGCCCGTCGCTGGCCTGACAACGCCGGACCGCATGACATTGCGGATTCAGTTAAATATGCTTGACCAGACCTTTCTTTACTTGCTGGCACACTCCACCACCGGTGCGGTCGCACGTGAAGTGGTCGAAAAATACGGTCAGGATACAGGCCGCCATCCGGTCGGTACCGGGGCCTATTTTTTGAAGGAATACGTGCCACGCAGCAAGATCGTGCTCGAAGCCAACCCTGACTATCGCAGTTTTGCCTGGAACTTTACATCTTCTGGCGACGACTGGGATAAGCAAGTCATCAAGGATATGCAGGGCAAACAGATGCCGCAGATCGGACGCGTTGAAATCAGCATCATTGAGGAAGAACAGCCGCGCTGGTTAGCGTTTGAGAGCGGCCAACTCGATGTCGGCGAAGTCACCGGCGGCTCGGTGGAAAAAGTGCTCAATAAAGATAAGCTCACCGCAAAATATGCTGATCAGGGGATATCTTTGTATCGCTATGTCGGCGCTGAAATTAACTACACTTTCTTCAACTTTAAAGACCCGGTTGTCGGTGGCTATACCAAGGATAAAATCGCCCTGCGCCGCGCAATTGCGATGTCCTATAACGTGGACGATGACATTAAACTCATACGCTTCGGTCAGGCGACCGTAGCGCAATCATCGGTCCCGCCGGGTGTAGCGGGCTTTGATCCCAAGTACCGCAGCAGTATTGGTTACGACCCGAATCTGGCAAACAAGCTGCTTGATTACTTTCAGTACCGCAAAGGCCCGGACGGCTATCGCAATTTTCCGGACGGCAAACCGCTGACACTGAAGATTTCATCCTCGGCCTCCTCCCTGGATCAGGCCCGCATGGAGCTATGGAAACGCTCGCTTGATTTCATCGGCATCCGCGCTGAATTCCCGGTAAGCAATTTCGCCGACAACCTCAAAGCGGCAGCGGAATGTAAATTAATGATGTGGGGATTAGGTGGCACAGCCAGTATCCCGGATGGATCGGATTTTCTGGAGTCCTTCTATGGCCCAAATGAAGGGCAAGGTAATCATGGCTGTTATGCTTCGGAGGCGTTCGACGCGGCATATCGTCAAGCCAACGTCTTACCAGACGGGCCGGAGCGGCAAGTCCTCTACACGCAAATGCATCGCCAGCTAGAGGCCGATACTGCCGAAGTTTTACATTTGTGGCGGGTGCGTAACTGGCTCACGCGGCCTTGGGTAAAGGGCTTTAAAAAGCATCCGATTCTGCATGCTGACTGGCAATACCTGGATATTGAAAAACATTAAAACGGTCAACGGAGACATTATTTCCATGCATTCTTCATCGCATTTTTCATCGCTGTGCAGGCTATTTTCAGCGCGCTTATTTCCAACCGTGGTTGCGGCCTTATTTGTCTGCACTGCGCCAGCCCAGGCAACGCCGACCTCCCCCGCCGATCCTGAGAAGGTATTGCGCTATGTCTTCGTCGCGCCAGAAACCGGCTTCGATCCGGCCCTCACGCGCGACTTGTATTCGCAACTGGTGAATCAATCGGTTTTCGAGACGCTGTTCACCTACGATTATCTGGCCCGACCAGCCAAGCTGGCACCCTTGACGGCAGAGGCGTTGCCAGAGGTCTCAGCGGACGGCAAGACGTATACGATCCGGCTAAAAAAAGGCATTTATTTCGCTCCCGATCCTGCCTTCAATGGCAAGAAGCGTGAGCTGACGATGGCTGACTATGTATATTCTTTAGAGCGCCTGCTGGACCCTGCACTGAGTTCGCCGCAAGCCTGGTTACTGGAAGGCAATGTGGTCGGACTGGATGAATTAGTCGTGCTTGCCAAGAAAACGCAGCACTTTAATTACGACGCCAAGGTCGCCGGATTTGAGCTGCTGGATCGCTATACCTTGCGCATACACCTGAAACATCCCGACTTTAATCTGGGCATGAAACTTGCACATCCTCCGACAGGAGCGGTCGCGCGTGAGGTCATCGAGAAATATCGTGACGTACAAGGTCAGGTTATGGCGAATCCGGTCGGTACAGGCCCGTATATGCTGACGCAATGGGTCCGTGGCTCGCGCATGGTGTTGACGGCGAATCCGGACTATCGCGGCTTTATCTGGGATTACAAGGCCGGTAGCGATCCTGAAGATCAAGAGATCGTCGCGCAAATGGAAGGAAAACACATGCCGCAAATCGGTCGCATCGAGATCAGCGTCATGGTCGAAGATCAATCGCGCTGGCTGGCGTTTCAAAAAGATGAGATCGATGTGTTTCAGTTAGAAGGCCCGCTGGCACCACAGGCGCTGATCAACGGCAAATTGAAACCGGAGCTGCTGGCTAAAGGAATCCAGTTGTCGCGCATCGTGGACCCTGAAATCAGCTATTACTACTGGAATATGCAAGACCCGATTTTGGGTGGTTTGAGTAAAGAAAAAATCGCCTTGCGCCGGGCGATTGCGATGGCCCACAACGTGCGTGAAGAAATTCAGATTGTCTGGAATGGCGAGGCGATACCGCTGGAGTATCCGATCCCGCCCGGCATCGTCGGCTATGACCCTGACTATAAAAGCAGCTTGCAGTTCGAGCCGCAAGCAGCAAATGCCTTACTCGATACATTCGGCTACAAAATCGGCAAGGACGGCTGGCGCACCTTGCCAGACGGCAAACCTTTCGAAATCCGCTACACCGCGCGTGCCGACTCGAACGGTCAGCAGCAATCAGAAATGTGGAAAAAGACCTACGACTTGATTCATATCAAGATGGTCGGCGATTTAAAACCGTTCCCGGATATCTTGAAAGCGGAGAAGCAGTGTCAATTGCAAACCCGTACTTCACCGTGGATTGCCGACTATCCTGACGGCGATAATTTTATGCAAAACTTTTATGGGCCGAACACCTATCAAAATAATAATGGCTGCTCCACGATTCCGGCCTACGACAAACTGTATGCCGAGTCGCAGATGTTGCCCGATGGCCCTGAACGCAATGTCCTGTACCACAAAATGGCGCGCATTCTGGAGGTCTATGCGCCAGTGCGTATGGGCTATGCCCGCTACCGCAACATGCTGGCGCAACCACGGGTGATCGGATTCAAAAAACATCCGATATTGCCGACAGAGTGGATGTTCTATGATATTGCTAAGCGGAAATAATCGCCGTGATAATCGTGACCCAAGAGCAAGTCTGTCACTTAAGTTTATGAGGTATCACTCAGCCGTTCGGACTGAGTAGGCACAAAGTGCCGTATCGAAGATGCGCCGCTGTATGCAACTACTTCGATACGCCCTATGGGCTACTCAGTACGAACGGGTTTTTGAAATGTAAATGACGACCTGCCCTAGTCCGATTTTTTATCTTTACCTATTATTTTTACCCATTAGTCGAAAGAATTGCATGAAATCACCATCATGTTTCTGGCCGCTGACAACCGCGCTACTGACGTTATCAACGCTATCAACGCTGGCATTGACTCCAGCCGTGGCGCAAGAACGACAGCGCCCCTTGATTCCGTTACTCAAGGCAGAAGAAGTCGGCCCGCTATGCAGCAACACCATCCGCGACTTACGCAGGCAGGTCTTAGCCATACAGAGCCTGCCCGCTAAAAATGTCCTCAGCGATTGGAACGCGCTGCAAATTGCGCTCGAAGATGTGCAAGGGCCGATGGATATTCTCAACAATGTCGCCACCGACCCCAAAGTACGCAGCGCGACCGAAACCTGTCTGATCGCGCTCAACAAATTTTCAACCGAGCTGCTGCAAAATAAACACCTGTATGCACGTTTTAAAGCAGCCCAACCTGCCGAGACTATCCAGAAAAAATTGCGTCAGGATGTTTTATATAGCTTTGAAGACGCGGGCGTAGCCTTGCCAGCGGACAAACGTACGCGACTGACGGTGATTCTCAATACGCTGGAAGAACTCAGCCAGGAATTTGCACGCAATATTCGCGACAATCATCAGAAATTGACGTTCACCCCGGCCGAGATGCAAGGGCTGCCTGCGGCCTATCTGGCCCGTCTGACAGCAGACGCAGATGGCAACTATCAACTCGGTTTTGATTACCCTGATTACAAGCCCTTCATGGAGTCGGCTGACAACAGCGCCGCCCGTCAGCGCTATCAAATGGCGTTTGAAAATCACGGAACACCAAAGAACCTTGCCGTCCTCAAGCAGGCGATGGCGCTGCGTCATGAGATGGCCGGTTTATTTGGTCTGCCTAGCTACGCCGATCTGGTGTTGCGCCGTCGTATGGCCAAGTCGCCGCCAGCGGTGACTGCCTTTCTGGACGAGGTTCAGGGCGCTGTGACCAAGGTAGAAATCAAGGAAATTGAAGAATTGCGCGCCTTTAAATCAGAGACGCTAAAAACCCCGCTGGCCGATACAACCCTGCCGCGCTGGGATGTTGAATACTGGCAGCAAAAATTCAAACAAGCGCACTACCACGTCGATCAGGAAGCGCTGCGTGCGTATTTCCCGACCGATGCTTCGGTGCGCTGGATTATGGATGTGTCGAGTACGTTGTACGGCATCCAATTCAAACGCGTGCAAGCACCGGTATGGAACGATGAAGTGCAGTATTACGACGTCATCGACAACGCCAGCAAAAGACGTATCGGCGGTATCTATCTGGACCTGTTCCCGCGTGAAGGCAAATACGGCCATGCCGCAGCCTGGGGCGTGCGTGGCGTGAGTACGCTGGCACAGCGCACCCCGATCTCGGTGTTGGTGACCAACTTTAATCGTCAGGGTTTAAACAGCGATGAACTCGAAACCTTAGTCCATGAGTTCGGCCACGTACTGCATGGTGTGCTGTCGAACACCGTCTATGTCAGTCAGGCCGGCACTAGCGTCGAGCTGGACTTTGTCGAAGCGCCTTCGCAAATGTATGAAGAATGGGCGCGCAGCAAAGAATCGCTGGCCTTGTTATCCAACTTTTGCAGTAGCCCTTGCCCGACCGTTGACGACGCTCTGTCGCAACAACTGACGGCAGCGCATAACTATGGACGCGGTATGCGCTATGCGCGGCAACTTCTGTACGCGAGTTTTGATATGCGCATTCATGGCGATCAAGCCGCAACAGAGCAGCCGCTGGCCGTCTGGCAAGCCATGGAAAGCAAGACGCCGCCAGGCTATGTGCCGGGCACTGAGTTCCCCGGTCAGTTCGGCCATTTGATGGGCGGCTATGCGGCGGGTTATTACGGTTATATGTGGTCGGAAGTATTGGCGCTCGATATGCTGTCGCGCTATCACGGCAAACTGATTAATCCTGAAGTCGGCGCATTTTATCGACAGACGATACTCTCGCACGGTAGCGAAAAAACCGGCGCGGAGATGGTCCACACGTTCCTCGGTCGCGCACCGGACAGCAAAGCTTTCTTTGCGGAAATTGCCGGCCAACGCCTGACCACATCGGCGAACCAGACAACCAACAAGGACGCCCCATGACCGCTTATATCCTGCGCCGTTTATGGCAAATGGCCCCGACCATGCTGGGCGTGATCCTGCTGGTGTTTTTCTTGTTCAACTGGGTCGGCGGCGACCCGGCCTATATTCTGGCCGGAAAAATGTCGAACCCGGCCCAGATCGCCAACATCCGCGCACAACTTGGGATCGATCAGCCGTACACCGTTCAGCTTTGGATTTTTATCAAGCAGATTGCGACCTTTGATTTTGGGACCAGCTGGAGCACAGGCGAATCGGTTGCTAACGTGATTTTGACCCGACTGGGGCCATCGCTGACCGTCCTCATTCCGCTGACCATCTTGGAAACCCTGTTAGCCGTAGCGCTGGCGCTCGGCATCGCCTTTATCCGCGGATCGGTCACAGATCGCGCAGTCATGATTGCCTGCACGGTCGGCATGTCGGTCAGTATTTTGGTCTACATCATCCTGTTCCAATACTGGTTCGCCTACAAACTCAATATCTTTCCGGTGCAAGGCTGGGGCAATAGTTTTAGCGAGAATTTATTCCGCTATTCGGCCCTGCCGATTCTGATTGGCTTGGCCGTCAGTATCGCCCCGAGCTTGCGTTTGTATCGCACCTTTGTGCTCGATGAAATCAATCAGGATTATGTCCGCACAGCACGCGCCAAGGGACTGAGCGAAAGACGGATTTTGTGGGTCCATGTGCTGCGTAATGCGGCTATTCCGATCATCACCAATGTGATGTCGAATCTGCCGGCGCTGTTAATCGGCGCTTTCCTGATCGAACGTTTCTTTTCGATTCCGGGGATCGGACGTGAAGTTATTTTAGCGGTGGAGCGCAGCGATTTTCCGGTGATCAAAGCGATCACGGTCTACGTAGCTGCTGCAACGATGCTGTTCAATCTGTTGACCGATCTGATGTATCAGGCGGTTGATCCACGCGTTCAGCTTAAGTAAGAAAGTATTCAAAGATATGCCAATTATCGTGGACTTTAAAAAACGAAGAATACAGGCCGCAGCAGCAACCGCGCCGACCCTGACAGTTGAAGTTGGCCAGGCCGCTGCCATCGCCGCCACACCAGCTCTGCTCACTTCAGCCCCATCACCGGGCCTGTGGGCCCTGGCGTGGCGACGTTTGCGTGCGGATTGGGTGGCGATGGCCTCGCTGAGCGTGGTGGCCTTGTACTTGCTGATATTGCTGCTATCGAGCACCGGCTTGATCGCCCGCGACTGGCGCGATGAAGTCGCGGTCAATTATGCGCCGCCGACTTTTATGGGCGCGCAAGTTGACGATGGCAGCAACGGGCCGGTGATCGTGACTGCCAGCGCACCGCTGCCGGACAATCCGCTCGATCCTTTAGCCGACATTCTCCATACCCTGCGTGCCAGCAAAACGATCAGCCCGACGACGCCCATCGTTGCCAATGACTATGGCATAGCCGACCCCTTGCAAAAGGAAATGACCGATATCCGAACGACCTTAGCCAAGGATGGCAGCAAAGCCATCCTTGCGCGTCGGCTGACGATGCCGTTCGGTGCCGACAAATGGGGCCGCGACATCATCAAAAAAACCATTAAAGGCGCAGAAACCTCGATCATCGTCGGCTTGGTGTCGGCTTTGCTGGCGACCGTGCTGGGGACGATTTTTGCAGCAGTAGCGGGCTACTTCGGCGGCTGGGTCGATGATGTCTTTAACTGGTTCTATAGCATCTTTACTTCGGTACCGTATCTGCTATTGATTCTGGCGGTGGCCGCCGTGTTGCAGCAAAAAGGCGTGCTGACCATCGTGTTGATTCTGGGCCTGACCGGCTGGACCGGGACGTTCCGCCTGATCCGGGCTGAATATATGAAACACAAAACGCGTGAATACGTGATGGCCGCCGACGCCATCGGGGCCTCACACTGGCGCAAAATGTTCTCGCATATTTTCCCCAATGTCAGCCACGTGGCTTTGGTGCAGCTATCGATTATGGTGGTCGGCTTTATTAAGTCAGAGGTCATCCTCAGCTTTCTGGGCTTTGGCGTACCGGTCGGCGTCGTGTCCTGGGGCAGTATGTTAAACGAAGCCCAAAACGAATTAATTCTTGGCAAGTGGTGGCAATTAGCCGCTGCGAGTATCGCGATGGCGATTCTGGTAACGGCATTCTCGCTGTTTACCGATGCGCTGCGGGATGCACTTGATCCGAAATTGAAATAGGACCGCCATGAAACCACATGAATCTAACTTAGCGCCTGAGGTGCACATGGAAACACACATGGCAGCACAAGCAGAAATACAAGCGCCGCTACTGCAAATACGTGATTTGCGCGTCAGCTTTCGGACCGATAAAAAACACAGCGTTGAGGCAGTCAAAGGGATTTCCTTCGATATTCCATACAACTCCACGGTCGCGCTAGTGGGTGAATCCGGTAGCGGAAAATCCGTCAGTTCGTTAGCCGTCATGGGCTTGTTGTCGCCCGATAGCGCCAACGTCGATCCGGCATCCTCGATCATGTTTCAGGGCCGCAATTTGTTGGCGCTGTCACTGGCAGAGCGCCGCCAATTGTGCGGTAAAGATATCTCGATGATTTTCCAGGAGCCGATGACCTCGCTCAACCCGGTGTTTACCGTCGGCTTTCAGATCGCCGAAGTATTACGTCAGCACATGGGCATGAACGGCAAAGCAGCGCGTCAACGCGCCATTGCGCTACTTAAAGAAGTCGGCATTCCGCTGCCTGAAACCCGCATCGACGCCTATCCGAATCAACTCTCCGGCGGCCAGCAACAACGCGTCATGATCGCCATCGCGATTGCTTGTGAGCCGAAATTGCTGATTGCCGACGAGCCGACTACAGCGCTCGATGTGACGATCCAAAAGCAGATTATCGATCTGATCGCCGCGCTGCAAAAACGTCACAATATGTCGGTCCTGTTCATTACCCATGACTTAGCGCTAGTGGGCGAAATCGCCGATCAGGTGGTCGTCATGCGCAACGGCGAAGTGCGTGAAAAAGGCGACGTCAAGCAAATCTTTGAAGCGCCACAAGACGCCTACACCAACGCCCTGCTGCTATGCCGACCATCGCTGGACAGCCGCCCGTGGCGCTTGCCGGTGATCAACGATTATCTGACCGGCAAACCAGAAATCGAACATCCCGATCTGACCCTCAAACAGCGCAGCCGTGGCCTCAACGGCACGGAAGAAATCCTGCTCGATGTGCGTAATCTGGGTAAAAGTTTTTATACCCGCGAAGGACTATTCGGACGTAAAGAATTCAAAGCTGTACAAGACGTGTCGTTCACGCTGGCACGCGGTAAAACGCTGGGCGTGGTCGGTGAATCCGGCTCTGGTAAAACTACGGTCGGCCTGACCTTGTTGCGACTGCATCAGGCCACAAGCGGACAGGCGCTGTTTCAGGGCAAAGATATTCTGTCGATGTCGAACAAAGATTTCATGCCCTACAAACGCCGGATACAGATTATTTTTCAGAACCCGTATGCGTCGCTCAATCCCCGCTTTACGGTCGGCCAGATTTTGCTCGAACCGATGCGTATTCACAACATCGGCCGCAATGACAATGAGCGCGTTGACATGGCTTTAACGCTGCTGCAAAAAGTCGGCATGCCGGTGGCCGCTTTCCATCGCTATCCGCATGAATTTTCCGGCGGTCAGCGCCAGCGGATTGCGATTGCGCGTTGCCTGACATTGAAGCCAGAAGTGCTGGTCTGCGACGAATCGGTCTCCGCCCTTGACGTGTCCGTGCAGGCGCAAGTCTTGAATCTGTTACAGGATTTGCAGGAAGAATTCGGCATGAGCTACATCTTCATTTCGCACGATCTGGCGGTGGTTAAATACATTGCCGATCAGGTGATGGTGATGCATCAGGGCGAGGTGGTTGAGCTGGCGAATTCGGATGAGTTGTATCGCAATCCGACTAACGCTTATACGCGCTCGTTGCTCAGTGCAATTCCACGCGGGTTGCAGAACTAAATGCCTCCCTAAACCGTTCGGACTGAATAGGCACGTAGTGCCGTATCCTTCGATACGCTGCACTACTCAGGACGATC
>NZ_JBRIIQ010000090.1:0-15663 GCF_052976905.1 Glaciimonas sp. GG7
TCTCCGACTCAGTAGTTCTATGCCGAGTACCACGGACAAGCACGAATCGATATCAAATCCTTGGTGCGCGCTAAACGCAGGGCCGCATCCAATCTTTCTAACGCTTCAATATCTTTGGCGTCACGCGCATCTTCCAAGGCCTCGCGCCACTCCATTTGCTGCATCAGAAAACTTCCGGGCATGGAGGTATTCGATTCGGCTTGCAAATCAACGCCATTGAGCTCGCATAAATAGGCGGCACGCTTGAACGGATTTTTGAGTGTTTGGTAGGCTTCGTTGGCACGTGTCGCCCATTGCATGGCGACGCGTTTTTCAGCGCCGGTGGCATTGGCAAAACGATCCGGGTGAATCTGATTCTGTACCTCGTGATACGCCCGATCTAACGCTGCCAAATCAAGCGAAAAATCCTGGGGAAGGTGAAACAGATCGAAGTGGTTTTGCATATTTACTTAAAACAAAATTACTTAAAACAAAAGCCTGTTCTGCTGGAACAGGCTTAGTTAATCCATGAGGGATGCGTAGTGAACTGGCTGTGAAGGCAAGCCAGTTTAAATCGTGAAGCTCTCGCCGCAGCCGCACTCATCTTTGACGTTTGGATTATAAAATTTAAAACCCTCGTTCAAGCCTTCACGCGCAAAATCAAGCTCGGTGCCGTCGATGTAAGGCAAACTCTTCGGGTCAACAAAAACCTGGATACCGTGCGATTCAAAAACTGAATCCTCGGTCGTTTTTTCATCGACATATTCGAGTTTGTAAGCAAGCCCCGAACAGCCGGTCGTGCGCACGCCAAAACGCAAGCCGATACCCTTGCCACGTTTTTCGATATAGCGATTAATGTGCTTTGCAGCTTTTTCTGTGAGAGTAATTGCCATAATCTCGTCGTCTCTTTTCCGTTACTTTTTCTCGCCATTCCCGCCAGTTGCAATCTCAAATTGCAACTGGCGGGAATAACATTGTCTGACTATTTACAACTTATAAACTAAGCAGCTTGCTGATGCACAACCGTCCCGTGCTTCGCTTTGTAGTCTTCAACTGCGGCCTTGATCGCATCTTCTGCCAGAATCGAGCAGTGAATTTTGACTGGTGGCAGCGCCAGCTCTTCAGCAATTTGCGTGTTCTTGATCGACATCGCCTGATCCAACGTCTTGCCCTTGACCCACTCCGTCACTAACGATGACGAGGCAATGGCCGAACCGCAACCGTAGGTTTTGAACTTTGCATCCAGAATCACACCATCCGGACCGACTTTGATTTGTAGCTTCATGACATCGCCACAAGCTGGCGCGCCGACCATACCTGTACCTACGGTGTCGTCACCTTTATCAAAGGTACCAACGTTGCGCGGGTTTTCATAATGATCGAGAACTTTTTCTGAATAAGACATTTTATTACTCCTTGTTTGACGCTCTGCGGCTGCGCCGCAAAGAATACAACTATTAGTTATTACTTATTAGTGTGCAGCCCACTGGATCGTACTGATATCGATCCCGTCTTTATACATATCCCAGAGCGGCGACAACTCGCGCAATTTTGCGACTTTGCCCTTGATAAGCTCAATGGTGAAATCGATTTCTTCTTCCGTCGTAAAGCGACCGATAGTGAAACGAATCGAGCTATGCGCCAACTCATCGTTGCGGCCAAGTGCGCGCAATACGTACGATGGTTCCAGACTGGCTGAGGTACAAGCCGAGCCTGACGACACCGCGATATCTTTAATTGCCATCACCAGCGATTCGCCTTCAACATAATTGAAACTGACGTTCAGGTTATGCGGTACACGGTGCTCCATATCGCCATTGATATAGACCTCTTCCATGGTCTGCAAACCAGTCGCTAAACGGTCCCGCAAAGCGCGGATACGCACCAGCTCAGTCGCCATTTCTTCATTGGCAATCTGAAATGCCTCACCCATGCCGACGATCTGATGCGTCGGCAAAGTACCAGAACGCAGACCGCGCTCATGACCGCCACCGTGCATTTGCGCTTCAAGACGCACACGCGGCTTGCGACGCACGTACAACGCGCCTATGCCTTTAGGACCGTAGGTTTTATGCGCTGTGAAAGTCATCAGATCGACTTTCCATTTTTCCAGATCGATTTCTAGCTTGCCGGTTGCCTGTGCCGCGTCGCAATGGAAAATAATGCCTTTTGCACGGCACAGTTCGCCAATTTCAGGGATCGGCTGAATCACGCCGATTTCATTATTGACCAGCATCACCGATATCAAAATCGTATCCGGGCGAATTGCCGCTTCCAGTTGTTCAATCGTGATCAGGCCGTTATCTTGCGGCTGCAAATACGTTGCTTCAAAACCCTGGCGCTCAAGTTCACGTACGGTATCAAGCACTGCTTTGTGCTCGGTCTTGACCGTGATGATGTGTTTGCCCTTGGTTTTATAGAAATTCGCTGCGCCTTTCAGCGCAAGGTTATTTCCTTCAGTTGCGCCCGACGTCCAGATAATTTCGCGGGAATCGGCGTGCACTAGCGCGGCGACTTGCTCACGTGCATCTTCAACCGCTTTTTCAGCAGTCCATCCATACATATGGCTGCGCGAAGCAGGATTGCCGAATTGCTCACGCAAATACGGAATCATTTTGTCGGCAACACGCGGATCAATTGGCGTAGTCGACGAGTAATCCATATAAATGGGGAAGTGCGGTGCCTTGAGAGTATCTATCAGGCTTTTTTCCAGAGGTGCGTTCATACTTTTTCCAAGCTCCAATCAAGCAATCAGGTGGGAACGATGCATTACCACCACATTTTGTTCAGGGTTTTTTTGTTGTAGATGGGCATTTTGCTGGTCCACCAAATCTTTCAGTGATACCGAATCCAGATATTCGACCATTTTTCCGTTCAGTGTTGCCCACAGATCGTGGGTCATACAGCGACCACCGCCCTCTGCGCTATGGCAATTTTCCTTGCCACCGCACTGCGTTGCATCAAGCGGCTCATCGACGGCAATAATAATATCGGCGACAGTGACATCTTCAGCGCGCCGCGCCAGGTTATAACCACCACCGGGTCCACGTACTGATTCAACTATTTGATGGCGACGCAATTTGCCAAATAATTGTTCTAAGTAGGATAACGAAATTTCTTGTCTCTCGCTGATGGCTGACAATGTGACAGGTCCTCGACCTTGACGTAAAGCCAAATCAATCATCGCAGTTACCGCAAATCGGCCTTTCGTAGTCAGACGCATAGGGTCTCCGGTCGTAACAACTATTTATTACTGCTTTATTGAAATACCTGAATAATTTTGTCTAGTATAACAAACTTGAGTGAATTCATCAGGTATTACCCAATTTCGGACAATATTCTATTAAATCAATTACTTAGAAGCTGCCAACAACTATCAAAAAGACAATTTTTAGACGCCCTTCCGACTTTCCAATTGAACTTGCCTGCCCTACTGCGGTCTTGATCCCAACTCCGCAATAAAAAAATGTGCATTTCTCAAAAACAAGCCATCAAGCATGCCGTTGATCAAACTATAATACCGCCCCTTCCGGTACACATTACTTCAGAACCACGCATGGCCACCCGCAAATCTAAAACCCCGCAATCCCCCACCCATAGAGCCGAGAAGAAGCGCGCAGATATCTTGAAATCGGCAGGAAAGTGCTTCCGCAAAACTGGCTTTCACCAAACATCGATGCAGGAAATCTGCACCGAAGTCGGTCTTGGACCGGGCGCGGTGTATCGCTACTTCACAGGCAAGGACGCGATTATCGCCGCGCTGGCCGAAGATGAGCGACGCCAGGCGCGCGCGATGCTGAGCGAATTTCACGACGCCGATAATTTACCCGAAGCGCTATCGGCCATTACGCAAGCGTTTGCGCTGCGTTATGCGGCAACCAGTGATGCGGGGCTGATGACTGAAATCTACGCGGAAGGCTTGCGCAACAAAAAAGTCGGCGCGATTATCAAAAAAGCGGAATTCGAATGGGTTGATGGCCTGGCCGAGATGCTGCGTACTGCACAGCAACGCCAGCAAATTAATCCGGGGCTTGATGCAGAGCAAGTAGCGCTGTTACTGAGCGCGATGTGGGACGGCCTCGTTATTCGGCAAGCCTATACGCAAAGTACACAGAATCAGCCGCAACCATTGCTCGCACTATTCGATAGCATGCTAAAAAATTGGCTAACGCCAGATACGCCGCAGACCAAGCCCGTCAAAGCGAAGTCAATTCCTAAAATTGAACTTCCGATTATCAAAGTTCCTGTCGAAAAGGTAGCAAAGAAACCAGAGGAAGATCTTCGTCAATCCAATCTTTTTTCACCCGAAAAAAGCCCGGCAAAAATAATTACACCAGAAGCGGATGAACTGATCGATACGGATGAGAATGACGCCGAGACCGATTTGCGTCAAATGAGTCTGATTTAATTAAAGGCTTCCTGCTTACGCAACAAATGCATAGGCCCAAATAAGGCCTGCATCCCGGCATTGCCAATAAAACTCAGGTTATAGGGATGCTCTGCAACCGCCTTTGGGAATGGCGTAGTGAGCGCTAATGCATTTACCTGCTCAGCAATCTTTCCCCACAACACCAGCGTAGGCAGCATCTCAGCGCCGTGCCGTATCAAGCCATCTAAAACAACTTGTAAAAACGGCAGCCACGGCTTAGCTTCCTTCACTGGCGCCACCACAGAGCGAAACACCAACGTCGCATTGAGCAGCAAAAATCCCTCAGCGGTCAGATTTTTCTGCAAATCCCCCAGAGTCTGAATCGCCGTAGAACCGGATTCCTGCGCACGCAACGCCACCCCGCCCATTGCATCGCCCGTCGTTTTCTCAATCGCCAGCTGACCGTCCGCAACCAACAACATTTTCATGAAATTACGCAACGAAGTGGCGCGATTGACCGACTTTGAAAGCCCGCTGTCAGACCATAGCGAACCAACCGCCCCATCCATAAAACACACCCCCGTCGCACTCGCCGCACGCGGATACGGCCCCTCGCCGATCAAGACATACTTCACCGCCTTCAAAGGCTGCGCAAATGCCGCAAACAAACGCCCATCAGTCGGCAAATAATCTGACGACACCAACTCCGATAAATAGGCCGGATGCGCTGCGACCATTGCGCCCAAGCCTTCCAGCAGAATCGGACGCCAGGAAGGGTCAGCGAGCTCCAACGCACGATGGATTTCAACAGGAATTGCAAAATCAGGCATAAATAACATCTTTAAAATAACAAAAAAAATCCGCATTTCTTCAAGAGAAAAATGCGCGGATATTCAAACGCTTCAACCAGAAAACGGCACAACGTTATCCACGCCAGGCGCGCCAAATAACTGCTGCTTCAACTGATGCATTTGATCGCGCACCTGCGCCGCTTTTTCGAACTCCAGATTCTTCGCGTGATCGCCCATCAGTTTTTCCAAGCGTTTGATTTCTTTACTGACCTGCTTCTCACTCATCGATTCATACTTCACCCGATCCTGCGCCGCATGCAATTCCTCACGCGCACCTTGCTGGCTGTAGACGCCATCAATCAAGTCTCTGATTTCCTTGCGGATTCCCATCGGTGTAATCCCATTCGCCAAATTATGGGCAATCTGCTTAGCGCGCCGGCGTTCCGTTTCATCAATGGCGCGACGCATCGAATCCGTCATCCGATCTGCGTACAAAATGGCCTTGCCGTTCAAGTTACGCGCAGCACGCCCGATGGTCTGAATGAGGCTTCTCTCTGAGCGCAAAAAACCTTCTTTATCGGCATCCAGAATCGCCACTAACGACACCTCAGGAATATCCAAACCCTCTCGCAGCAAATTGATACCCACCAGTACATCAAAAGTCCCCAGACGCAGATCGCGAATGATTTCCACGCGCTCAACCGTTTCGATATCGCTATGCAGATAACGTACCTTGATCCCGTTATCGCTCAAAAAATCTGTTAATTGCTCCGCCATACGCTTGGTCAGCGTCGTCACTAAAACACGCTCGTTTTTCTTAATGCGAGCGTTCGCTTCAGTCATCAAATCATCTACCTGACTGAGCGCCGGACGCACTTCAATTAATGGATCGACCAGACCGGTTGGCCGCACCACTTGTTCCACCACTTGATCGGCATGCTGTTTTTCATAATCGGCGGGCGTAGCTGACACAAAAATTGTCTGACGCATCTTGCCCTCAAACTCATCGAACCGCAGGGGCCGATTATCCAGCGCCGACGGCAAGCGGAAACCGTAATCCACCAGATTAGTTTTGCGTGCGCGGTCGCCGTTATACATGCCGTTAAGCTGACCGATCAACACATGCGATTCATCGAGAAACATCAACGCGTCTTTCGGCAAATAATCCACCAACGTCGGCGGCGGCTCGCCCGCTTTGGCCCCGCTCAAATGGCGCGAATAATTTTCGATCCCTTTGGTAAAACCGATCTCCTGCATCATCTCTAAATCGAAACGCGTGCGCTGCTCAATGCGCTGCTCTTCAATGAGCTTGTTTTCCTTACGGAAAAAATCCAATCGCTCACGCAACTCATCTTTAATCGTTTCAATGGCACGCAACACCGTCCCACGTGGCGTCACATAATGCGACCCGGGATAAATCGTAAAGCGTGGAATTTTTTGTTTTACGCGCCCTGTCAGCGGATCGAAAAGTTGCAGGCTGTCAATTTCGTCATCGAACATTTCAATCCGTAACGCCAGCTCTGCATGCTCAGCCGGAAATACATCAATAGTGTCGCCGCGCACGCGGAAAGTAGCGCGTCCGAAATCGATCTCGTTGCGGTTGTATTGCATCTGAATCAAGCGCGCAATCAGATCACGCTGGCTGACCTTATCCTTGACGCGCAAGGTCAAAATCATTTGGTGATACTCGCTCGGGTTCCCAATACCGTAAATCGCCGACACCGTCGCCACAATCACCACATCGCGCCGCTCCATGAGCGATTTAGTGCAGGACAAACGCATTTGCTCAATATGTTCATTGATCGATGAGTCTTTCTCAATGAACAAATCACGCTGCGGAACGTAAGCTTCCGGCTGGTAATAATCGTAATAACTAACGAAATATTCCACCGCATTATGCGGAAAAAATTCGCGAAATTCGCTATACAACTGCGCCGCCAACGTCTTATTTGGCGCAAATACGATGGCCGGTCGCCCCATACGCGCGATGACGTTAGCCATCGTATAAGTCTTGCCAGAACCGGTAACGCCGAGCAACGTCTGGTAAAACAGACCATCCTCGATCCCCTCTGAGAGCTTATCTATCGCCGCAGGTTGGTCGCCAGCAGGCAAAAATGGCTGAAAAAGTTTATACGGCGAATTAGGGAAAGTGACAATGTTGGCATCATCGATTTTGTTAGCAACTTGTAAAATGTCAATCATAGACCTCGACCCTTGGTAGCTTTGGTAGAATACGCGTTAGTCAATCAGCGCCGACTCGCGATACATTTGAGATCCGGCACAGCATTCAACCCGACTGCAAACACCCTGTTTGCGGCCAACTTTTTATGTTATCACGATGAACGCTCCTCTTTCAGCCTCCCTCTTCAACGCCATCGAAATGGCGCCACGCGACCCAATCCTGGGCGTAACAGACGGTTTCAACGCGGACCAAAATCCCAACAAAACCAATCTCGGCGTCGGCGTCTACTACGACGACAACGGCAAAGTACCCCTGCTGGAATGCGTACGCACAGCAGAAGCGCAACTCATTGAAAAGCTGTCACCACGCACCTACCTCCCTATCGACGGTCTGGCCGCGTACGACAAAGCCGTACAAGAACTGGTATTTGGCGCTGGCAGCGATGTCATCAAAGAAAAGCGCGCCATCACCGTGCAAGCCATCGGCGGCACCGGCGCATTGAAACTGGGCGCAGACTTCCTCAAGCGCTTCTCCGCAGAAGACGCCCAAGTCTGGATCAGCGATCCAAGCTGGGAAAACCACCGCGCCTTATTTGAGTCGGCAGGTTTCACTGTCAACAATTACCCGTACTACGACGCAGAAACCCGCGGCGTAAATTTTGCCGGAATGCTGGCCGCCTTAAAAACCATGAACAGCGGTGCCATCGTCCTGCTGCATGCCTGCTGCCACAACCCCACCGGTGCCGACCTGACTAACGACCAATGGTCAGAAGTCATCCAGGTAGTAACAGAGCGCGGCCTGATACCCTTCCTCGACATGGCCTACCAAGGCTTTGGCGACGGCATTGAAGCCGACGGCGAAGTAGTCCGCCGCTTCACGCAAGCAGGTGGACCGCTATTCGTATCCAACTCGTTCTCCAAATCTTTCTCGCTCTACGGCGAACGCGTAGGCGCACTAAGCATCGTCGCCGCCAGTACCGAAGAAGCAAGCCGCATTCTGTCACAACTCAAACGCGTCATCCGCACCAACTACTCCAACCCACCGATACACGGCGGTCAAGTTGTAGCAACTGCATTAGCCTCGCCAGAGCTCCGCGCATTGTGGGAAGAAGAACTAGCAGGCATGCGCGTACGCATTCGCGAGATGCGTCAACTGCTGGCCAAAAAATTAAAAGAACAAGCCCCCGCCCATGATTTCGACTTCGTCATCAAGCAACGCGGCATGTTCTCCTACACCGGCTTGACCAAAGCGCAAGTCGAAAGACTACGCGACGAGTTCTCAATCCACACCATCGATACCGGTCGGATTTGTGTTGCTGCATTAAATACAAAAAATATTGATTATGTTGTAGCAGCAATCGCAAAAGTCCTTTAGAATAGCGGCTCTTTTGGACGAAGACGAAGTTAGTTTTAAAGCGTTTTCAGTCAAATAAGAATGCAAGAAAAGTTGGGGGAAATTTGACAATTGAATATTTCCAAACTATAATTCTGCTTCTTTCTTTTCCCTGATAGCTCAGTTGGTAGAGCGACGGACTGTTAATCCGCAGGTCCCTGGTTCGAGTCCAGGTCGGGGAGCCAGAACATGCAACAAAATCAAAGAGTTACACGCTTCGGCTTGTAGCTCTTTTTTCTTTTGTGCTACGCAATTAATGCTTTGCTCCGCAAAAGTACGACACCATCCCATTCATCCGAAGGAATTCCTTCACCGCCCGGCCAATCGCTGCGACCTCCTTCGGCTCCATAATGCAATCGCTTAACAGCCCGGCACATTGAAGCGCGGTCTTAACCTCTCTTGCGGAATTGATTTTTACACCTTTTTGTTAGCTTTCTGTTGCGTATATTTCAACGCTATTAATTCAAAGAACCTCCACTTGAGCTATGAAGTTCCTAATTCTCAAGATATCGGCTAATGTCAACTGCTCATGTAAAAGAATCGGTTCGCAAAAGTAGAAAGTAAGTGAAATTTTTGAGTGTCTGTAATGCAGCGGTTGCAGACATTGGTTACCAATGAGGCGGTCATTGATGAATACTATATTCGGGTTCCCCCTTTACAATTTTAGGAGGCCGCTTAACCTTACATTGCGGCCGTTCGCTGGTTTAGACGACGGCTACTTTTCCAGTGTTTTGGAACGGCCGGTTTCTGCTTCTTAAAAAATGCAGTCGCCCCAATGCCGAAGTTCAGCATTGCTGGCTAGATTAATGTTTTGGGTCAGAATTCGGCTATGCCTACCGAGAGAAAAATGGTCAATTTACCCCTTTACTGGAATGCCATCCCCCAAGTAGGTGCCACTATTTGAGCGATTTAAGTTGGTGGGATTGCCCATAACTCCTCAAGGTTGACATCATCACTAGCGGGTCGATGCTCTTTGAGGAGTGGGTCGATCTTCAAAATCATAGGAAGGTCAAACGCTGTTCCCGTAACTACGCAGCATCCTTTAGCCAAGGTAGGTATCAAGGCTTTGGAAGATGAATCAAGGGTACTAATGGTGTTGTCCAGTAGCATAAGGTCGCGCTCATTAACTAGGCGATGGATAAAGAAATTGTGAATCTGTGAAACGATGGTCGGCGAAATGTCGGCTGGTCGCTGGCTTGAGAGCGTGAGGTAGACGCCGTACTTGCGGCCCTCCTTGATGATCTCTTCAAAGAGCTCAAGTCGGTAGTCCTTCCATATTTCATGCTCTCGCGTAGACTGCTCAGAAAGAATGTTGTGCGCCTCGTCAATGATGAGATGCAAAGTTCGAGTTGGCGGGCTCCTCAGATTCTCAGAGTCCTTATGGTTAATGTAGAAATTTTTGGCGATGAGCAGCGGCAATATTTTTTTGATCTCGTTCTTGCACTTTTTGAGCGAGATGACATGTAACAGGTGATGCGCTGGCGGGGTATCTACAATCTCCAGCACATTGCGAAGTGCTGCGATGGATGATTTGGCTCGCGATAAGACTGGCTGAATATGTTCGAACTGGGCGTAGCCTAGGACGACATCTGAGCAAAGCTGAAGATAGCATCTCAAGATGAATTCGTTGAACTGGTCAAGCGCATCAACATTCACGTGCGTTTCAAGCAGTGGTTGTAGGAACTCTTTAAAGCCCTTGTTGTTCGAGTTATAGAAGTGACCTTCGGAAGCTTGGAAATACTTAAACTTCGAATTGTAGTTGATCCCCTGCAGATGATCCTGCAATGGCCCACAGCCAATTATTCGTGCGATCTCGCGGCTCAATTCCAAAGCGTCAGGTTTTGGCTCGCTCGCGCTGAAGGCTTTCTCAAAGGTTTTTTCAATGTAGCGCTTCAACGGCACCCCTTTGAATTTTTCTTTGCCCGTCATTACACGTCGTAAGAATGGTTGCTGAGTGTTGGTTGTGGCCTGGAAAAGTAAGCTCAGAGTCTCTACATCCCAGAAATGAGCACTTTCAATCTGAAACTTATCGCCACCTTTTTTCGAATCAAGGACAATAATCTGCTTGTCCTTGGCGGGAAGAATCTGACCTTCGGTGTACTCGCCATTAAAGTCAATGATGACGAACTGACTCTTGTCTTTCAGGGCTGCCAGCTTTTCGCTGAAAAGCGTCGTATAGAGCTTGGCAAGGGTATTGGACTTTCCGCTTCCGGTGTTGCCAAAGATTGCAAGATGGGCGTTGAAAATCTTCGTCCATGGCAAATTGATGGGGACATTCTCCTTGAGCATGGAGCCAATAGAGAAATGAGTTTCCCCCTCCGTTCCGTAGATTTTGCAAACCATTGACTCACTTATAAGTGACGCCTTGTCCCTTATCATGGGCATGTACTTCACGCCCTCATAGAATTTTTCATCTACGACATAACCGATTGGACGCAAATCTACCTTTCGGACGTAAGTGGTTTTTTCGGCTTCTGACTCTAACTTTCTTTCGTCAAGGTATTCGCCTTCAACTAGGCAAACGATATCAATGAAGCCGCGTTGGATAAGCACATGCTCTCCGAGCGAAACGCCCCTATATTTAACGCCATCATAAAAAATCGTTTCGTGGCTTGAATCTTCAAAGATGCGAAGAGAAATCCGAATTCCTGAGACTGCGATAACTTCACCTACGACGATGCTCATAGATCGGACTCAGGTGGAACATAGGTTTCGGGCTTAAGGGAAAAGACGTACTTATTGAAGTTTGTAAAGTCCATCTTTACGCCGCCGGGCGGGCCGATCACCTTAACGTTTTTCCACTGATTGAATTCTTTTTCCATTTCCTCGGCACTGGCTTGGCTGTAGCAACAAATAAATGTCTGAAGATGTAGATTTGAAAGCGAGCGTTGAACAATCTTCAGGATGTGCTCATCCGCAAACGAGAAACCAAAGGTTATGAGAATTGAATTGGGCTTCTCAAGCTCGTAGCTTAAGTGCCTAAGCATCTGGTAATAATGCTCTTCAAATACGGTTTCGTGAAACTTCCATTTGGTGGGATTCACAATAGGGATCTTGTCGTACAGACTCCAAAAATTCTCCATTTGCTGGCGGGTGAATGACACAACAGGGAAGTTTTTTGGTAGTGCCTTCCTTTGTGCCGAGAAAGGTGGAGAATTTTTTGATCTTTTCTATGGTTTGGGCAGTGAGCAGATTTTGGAAATCGTTGGTGTACTTGATCTCGATCTTCTCGCCACTCTTTGACCAGTAAACAGATCCGTGAAGGTGGATGATGTTTAGCTGGGGGATGCCGTAATTGGTGCGCTCAAAAATACCCGTCTGATATTGAAAGGTATTGAAGTTCTTAGCATGCAGATGCTTCGTATGAAAACCTGAAGTGCCATCGTTCACAACAAAATCATGTGAGCCCTTGCAGAGTATGCTGTCGGCGCTGTGAGTTAAGCATCCATCATAATTCGTCGTGAAGATGTTGATTTTCCGATTCAAGTCCTTCCTTCGGTCCAGCAAGCCAAGGAGGGTCTTCAAAAAAACTTCGTAATTTTTAAGGTTGACCAAGCCCTTTGCATCCTTGATCCCAACGGGGGAGAAAGTCTGTACTGGAAAAATGCACGAATGGTAGTAGTGCATGAAAAGAGCAGTATACTTTTCCTGATGTTTCTCGAACTTGGTGGCGAGACTTTCAATCGTCTCCCAATCACCTTTTTCATCCTTTATTTCCAATGCCAATGTAGGAAATAGATCCGCTGACGCGCCTGAGCCAATGAGAATGTTGATGTTCTTGTTATATGCGTCCAGCGCCTCTATTGCCTCAAACATAGTTACTCCTTTTTTGGGTCTTCGAAAAGAGCATCTATCCAATGATTTTCCATACAACTTGAACGGTAGTTGTTGCCCGATTGTACACATACAGCATGAATACCGAAAGCGGTCATCTGGCAGTTCGTAAGCTAAATGATGGGCCGTTTTGCGCCAAGTAGTTCAATCCGGCTTCAATCATACGGTCGTTTTATTACGGAGAGCCATATGACTGCCGACTGCTTTGTGCGATTTTGGTGAACGCGCACAATCGGCCAGGAACTGTCATTCATAAGCTCCCCAAAGCAGCGATTTAAATGACTGCTTCACTCTGAAACCTGTCGAACCAGCTATGTGTTCAATTCGGACAAAGCTACCGTTCAAATGCTAATGCTGTCTGGTCGCTGCCAATCTGCGGCTGTCTTTCGAGTGCCACCAAAGGGGAATCGCAATGAAGAGGGATTCTGATCCATAAAATCACCGCGAACAATCCTGTCGGGCTAGGAAGGCAATCGAATCTCTCGGAACGCCTTACCGAGCTGAAGCGCTGCACTTCGCCGGTCTCCCATGTCAATCAACAGATCGAGGATTCGCAGGAACTTCTGAGCAAGAGCCAGCGTCATAGGCGCGTTAAGATGTGCAAAGTTATGCACCAGCTCCGAAATGCGTGCCGGAATGAACGTGCCATGCCAACCTTTTAAAGTATTTGATCCATCGCCGATAATTGCGATCACTTGGTCTGCGAAGGCGTTGGCTGGATAGTTGGCATACGCTCGCTCACAAAGCGTCAAGAAAGGATCCATCACGGAAGCCGTCCATCCGCCGAATCGAACGAAACGATCGATCAGGGGTAGGATACGTCCGATTTCTGCCCAATCCCCGTTGACGTAGCGAGCGGCCAAGTCTGCGTGTTTGACTGAGACAAACATTAACGTGCGAACAAGGTCAGGCTGGTCGAAGCCCGAGAGTTCTCCACTCCTGTAGCCGTCGCGCGTGAAGGTAGAGGCTTCAAGAAGTCGCCTGAGACAAAGATCAAGCGTCGCGACTGCGTCGGCTGGGACCACCATTGCATCGTACATGTAGGAGCAAACTGTGGTGGTCAAGTAATTTCGGACACAACAATAGGTTTTTTTTCTGCCATTTTTCGCTCGTAGGCGACGGGCGACAGATTTCCCAATACTGAATTGAATCGCTCGGTGTTATAGAACCCGACAATGTAAGCAGTAATGTCTTTGCTAGCCTCCGCGTGGTTGGCATATTGGCGTTGCCAGACGCGTTCCATCTTGAGATTGAGGAAGAAGCGTTCAGCAACGGCATTGTCCCAGCAGTTTGCACGGCGGCTCATACTGCAAACAAAGCCATGTTCATCGAGAAGGCCCTGGTAGAGCTGGCTGGCATATTGGCTGCCGCGATCGGAATGGACAATTAGCCCGGAGGCTGGTTGTCGTTGCGCAATCGCCATGTTCAGAGCAGCACAAACCAGTTCTGCTGGCATGCTCGGAGCCATCGCCCAACCGACTATTTTGCGTGCGAACAAATCCAGGACGATGGCCAGATACAGCCACCCGGCACCAGTACGGATGTAGGTAATATCAGTGACATACGCCAAGTCTGGTGCAGCAGGATTGAACTGCCGGTTGAGGATATTAGCGGCTACTGGCAAGTTATGTTTGCTGTCTGTTGTGTGGATAAACTTACGTTTCCAAACGGGTTTTAAGCTGGCTCGGCGCATCAGGCTACGTATCTTGTAGCGACCGATCACAAAGCCTTGATTCCTCATTGCGGTGACCAACCGACGACTGCCATAGCTTTGATGGCTGGCCATAAAAGCAGCCTTCAGGTGAACGCTTGTTTTACACAAAACCGGTTTAGCAGCACGATGCTGTGCCTCGTAATAGCCAGAACGACTCACGCTCAGGACGCGGCAGCAGTGTTTTACCGGGAAGGCCTTCTCTTGCAGTTGACGAATGAGTTGATAGCTCATTTCATTTCCCGGGCAAAGAAGGCCGATGCTTTTTTTAAGATATCAACATCCTGGCGAAGTTGGCGATTATCGTTTTCTAATTGTCGTATCCGTTGCTGCTCGGAGGTCAGCGGTAATCCTATCCCCGGCTTGCCGTTCTGCTCAGCGCCGTACTGCGTTACCCAACGACGAATTGCTGTGGTGCCTATGTTCATACTGGCGCTGACATGTTGAATACTCAGGCCTTGTTCTTTGATCATCCGCACGACTTCCAGCTTCAGGCTGCTGTCGTAATTCTTATGTTGCTTTGACATTTATATTTCCTCAGTTGATGGATTATCCACCCATTGAGGTGTCCGGAAAAATTAGACCACAGCAGATCTCTTCCATCCATTGAGGCCCGCGATCGCCCAAGACATGGAAGAAGGCCCATTCGAAGAAGATGTCATGAGCGAAGCGAACAGAGATCCCCTGGCGAGCATTTTGGAGTATGCCATCCGATCTTAGATCATTAATTTGTGCCACCGAGGTAAGCTGGCTAAGCCGAATCGGTTGGTTGAGCTCCCGGGCACGAACACGAGCTAGGTCAAGTAGTGCACGCTGGCGCTCAATTGCGCTTTGACCTGTGTCGTTGTAGCCGCCCCGTCGCCACCAATTCTCAATCAGATCGACTTCAGATTGGGGGGCAAATGTCGGGGTGTTCGGGTTGGCGACGTAACTCTGATTCAGTACCTTTGCGAAAAATGGTCGTCGGACGATCTCTTGCACCTGGGCAGATCCAAACAAAAGTGGCCTCAGGTGGGGTTTGGCTTTTGCGAGCGCCGTAGCTTCTTCGTCGCTCAGCTGACCCACGTCAAGAGTCTCGACCTTCATGGCATCAAGGAAGTCGCCTAGCCAATTGCGAAGCACCTCAATCCCGGTGTCGCGGAGGGAGGCGACGACGCGCCAGTTATCGAGGAGCGGCGACTCCATGATGGTACGGAATATGTCGAGGATGACAGGCTGCCGTTCTTTATCGATACGATCGATCGCATCGATAAAGAAAATAGGTGTTCCGGCTGCCCCGACCTCCACGAGAAGTTGTTCTAGCGAGGCACTCGAGAGACCATGCGCGGTCGCGTAGCTAATCCAACTGGTCCCTTCGAGTTGTTCGGCTTTGAGAAATAAGACCGGTCCGCGATCCAGCGCGCGC
>NZ_JBRIIQ010000091.1:0-15556 GCF_052976905.1 Glaciimonas sp. GG7
GCCGCATAAAGGCGAACTCCTGAAACGGTGCTAATGCAAATTGATAAAAAGTGGTCGACACCCAGCGGCTGACGTAACTCCGCACCAGCCCCAAGTCCCAAGGCAATCGGAATCGCTCCCATCAAGGCTGCCAGCGTGGTCATCATGATAGGCCTAAAGCGCAAAATGCAGGCGGTGCGTATCGCTTGCAGCGGCGTCATGCCTTGATTGCGTTGTGCGTCGAGGGCGAAATCGATCATCATGATGGCGTTTTTCTTGACTATCCCGATCAGCATCAGGATACCGATCGTCGCAATCAATGTCAGTTCGAAACCAAAAATCCGTAGCGCTAGCAAAGCCCCAATCGCCGCCGACGGCAAACCGGCCAATATCGTCAGCGGATGAATATAACTTTCGTACAGCACGCCTAGCAAAATATAAATCACCGCTACCGCCAACAGCAGCAGCGCTATCTGGCTACTTTGCGATGACTGAAATACTGCTGCGTCGCCGCCGTAGCTGGCAATGATGCTGGCAGGTAGATTGAGCTCGGCTTTGATCTGATCGATTTTTTGACTGGCATTGCCCAGCGGCACGTCCGGGGCCAGATTGAAGGAGATGGTGACTGCTTGCAATTGGCCTTGATGATTGACTGAAATGGCGGTTGGCTCGCGCTTGACTGTGGCCACGCTGAGCAGAGGGACGAGTGCGCCGGTTTTGCTGCGTAGATAAATTTTACTGAGATCGGCCTCGTCCTGATGGCCTGAGTTATTACTTTGCAAGATCACCGAATAGCTGTTGCTGCTGGTAAAAATGGTGGAGACCTGACGGTCGCCGTAAGCGCTGTAGAGCGCGGTGCGGATGTCGTCGATTTTGACTCCGGCGTCGTTGGCGCGGTCGCGGTCGATACTGATGTTGGCTTGCAAGCCGTCCATCTGCGAGTCGCTGGTGACGTCACGGAACATCGCATCGGCGCGCATCTTGGCCTGCACCTGCTCAGCCCAATCGGTCAGTTCATCGGCACGAACACTTTGCAAGGTGTATTGATAGCGGCTTTTACTGGAGCGACCACCCAGACGCAGATTTTGCACTGGCGTCAAATAGACCGACATACCGGCGACGCCGCTTAATTTTCCGCGTAGTGATTCAATGACCTGATCCATATTCTGGCGGTCTTTGCGGGCTTTCAAACCGATGAAGATGGAGCCGGTATTGCTCTCGCGCACGCGGGAAGTGACGCTCTCGACGTTGGCGTCTTTTCCAATTATTTCAGCGGCATCGCGCACCATGGTGACCATCGCCGGATACGAAATATCTTGCGGCCCCTCCACTGTGGCGCTGATCTGGCCGATATCTTCGGTCGGAAAAAAACCTTTGGGGCTGGTGACGAATAACACGCCGGTCAACACGAAGGTAGCAAGCGCGCCGCCGACGACCCAGCGCCGATGATCTAAACACCAATCGAGACCACGGGTATAGGTGTTGAGTACGGCATGAAAGCCTTGATCAAACTGACGGCTTAACCAACCATCTTGCGCGTGGTTTTCGTGTTTTAAATAACGGCTACAGAGCATTGGCACTAATGTCAGCGAGACCAGTGCGGACACCATGATGGCGAGCGAGACGACGGCGGCGAACTCATGGAACATTAAGCCAATCACGCCGGGCATAAAAAAGATCGGGATGAAGACGGCAACGAGCGAGATCGAAATCGACATAATCGTGAAGCCGACCTCTTTCGATCCCTTGAGCGCGGCGCTCATCGGGTCTATGCCTTGCTCGACATACCGGACGATATTTTCCAGCATGACGATGGCGTCATCAACCACCAGACCGACCGCAATCGTGATGGCGAGTAGGGAAATATTGTCCAGGCTGTAGCCTAGCCAGAGCATCAACGCGCAACAACCGATCAGTGAAATAGGTAAAGAGAGAACGGGAATCGCCGTGGCTGACAAGCGCTTCAAAAACAAAAATATCACCAATATCACCAACACTACTGTGAGTAGCAAAGTGTGTTTGACGTCGGTAATGGCATCTCGAATTGAAACCGATCGATCGTTTAGTTCATGAACCTTGATCGATGCGGGCATTTGCGATTTGAATTGCACCAATGTCGCTTTTACGGCATCGACGACGGCGACCGTATTGGCGTCAGGCTGGCGCTGTACCGCTAACACAATCGACGGCTCGCCATTGACCCAGCTACCGCTTTTGGTGGATTCGACGCTATCTTCTACGTCGGCTACGTCTTTGAGGCGCATGCTGGCACCATCCTGGCTTTTTATGACCAGATTGGCGAATGCAGCGGCGTTGGCTAATTGTTTATTGGCTTGTATCGTCAGACTTTGACGCGGCCCATCGAGGACACCAACCGGACTATTGGCGTTGGCTGATTTGATCGCGATCGCCAACTCGTCCATCGTCATATTGCGAGCGGCTAATTGATCCGGCCTGGCTTTGACCCGCACCGCGTAACGCCGTTGGCCGTAGACCGCTACTTGTGCCACGCCGGTGATCGTCGATAGCGATGGGGAGATCAGATTTTCTGCGTAGTCGTTCAGATCGGCTAAAGAAAGCGAGGGGGAAGTCAGGCCTAGCAACAATACTGGCGCATCCGCAGGATTGACTTTGCGGTAGGCAGGCAAGGATGTCATTTCTACGGGCAGATTGCGCTGTGCACGCAAGAGTGCCGCCTGTACGTCAACGGCTGCGGCGTCAATGTCGCGGTCTGAATTGAATTCGAGGGTAATGGAAGTACTGCCGAGCGTGTTGGTGGAACTGATCGTGGCCAGCCCGGGAATGGTTGAAAATTGTTTTTCCAGCGGTGTGGCGACCGATGCCGCCATGATTTCGGGACTGGCTCCGGGCAATGATCCGCTGACGTTAATGACGGGGGTGTTGTAACTTGGCAGCGCCGCGATCGGTAGTTTGGTATAGGCAAATATCCCGAGCACGACGATCGCAATGGATAACAATACGGTCATGATCGGACGGCGGATACATAGTTCGGAAATATTCACGTTGCTCTTTTATGCTGATGGGGTCAGGGTCGGTCGGGGCGTCTGTTGGACTGACGGAGTCGGATTCGTTCGGATCAGATCGCAACTTCCTTAGCAGCGTTGGCAGGCTTCATTTCCGATTCTTTGACCAAGGTGCCGGGACGCAGGTTTTGCATGCCCTCAACGACGATACGGCTGCCGACCGCAATGCCGGTCACGGCGGCGTGACCATTGGCGATCTCAACGACTTCCAGTGGCTGGATTCTGACGGTGTCATCTTGATTGACGAGATAGACGAACTTATTGTCGGGGCCGGTGACGATGGACTGCGCAGGGATGACTGTCGCGTCGATCAGGCTTCTGGAAATCAGGCTGATGTTGACGTACGTACCGGGCCACATCACGCGTTTGGGGTTCTCGAATTGGGCTTTCATGCGGATGGTGCCGCTTTGCGTATCGGCGGTGTTGTCGATAAAAATGAGTTTGCCGACCAACTGTTGATCTGCCGACAATTGCACCACTACAGGCGCGTCGCCCGCTGGATAGCTGGTGCGTATAGTCTGAAGTTCTTTTTCCGGCAACGAAAAACTCACAGCAATCGGATCGAGCTGGGAAATCGTGACCATCGGCGTGCCGCTCGGTTGCGCCAGACTGCCGGGATGCACGCTAATGGCTCCGATGCGGCCGCTGATGCTGGCATTAATTTGATTGAAACCTAGTGCAATATTGGTGGAGTCGATGACGGCCTGATCGGCGTTGACGATACTGCGCAACGCATGGACTTTGTTTTGTGCGCTATCCACGGCTGCCCGCGAGACAAATTTTTGCGCTAACAAATCCTGATTACGTTTCAGGATCATTTCGGCATCGACCAAATTCGCCTTATCCGTGGCCAGTTGCGCACGCGCTTTGTCTACGCCGGAAGTGTCGCTGCGCGCATCAAGCGTGAATAAGAGTTGATTGGCCTTGACGTCCTGACCTTCGCGGACATGGACTTGACTGACGACGTTTTGAATTTGGGGGCGCACGTCTACCGTATTGATGGCGGTGACATAGCCATTGGCAGAGACGGTAATGGGTACCGTTTTTTGTTCTGCGCGACTAGTCCTGACTATTTGAGGCACTTTTTCAGGCGTTTGCGCTGCACTGGAAAACTTGCCTGCGAAACTCAAATATGCGATCAGACCGATGATGACAAGGGCTGCCAAAACAAGAGAATACTTATAAGAAATACGCATATATTTAAAAAGCCTGAAAATTTACATGAACACAACGGCGATAAGACGATGAACAGGCGAAAGAATTCCGCACTCGGACATTTTTGTCGCGCGACTGCGGAATAATGTATTTAATGTATTTAGAGAGGAATTTGTCAGTTGTCTGTACTTAACTGACGAGAAGAACAAAGAAGATTTGAGAGAACTAAAGAGGCGAGCCTTGTCTGCGGCACTTGCGGGAAATAGCTGTGGCTGCTTCGTTCCCGACCTGACCAGATTCACCATGCCACAATGCGCAGGGGCCCGCCAGCAGGGATTGTACCGCATCGGCGCGTGACTGGCAGTGCTTTTTTTCGCATGTGCACGGCCAGTCCGAACAGAGTTTGATCCTCGATATCCTGTCATAAGAATCGCTTAGCGGTCTCCGTATTGCACTCCATTTATAGCCCCAACTCCTGCCAAATCTGATCCACTCGCGTCTTCACGTCATCTGACATCTTGATCGTGGTGCCCCACTCCCGCGTGGTTTCACCGGGCCATTTATTGGTCGCATCAATCCCCATTTTGCTGCCCAAGCCACTTACCGGCGAGGCAAAATCCAGATAATCGATGGGGGTATTGTCTACCAGGGTCGTGTCACGCAGCGGATCAACCCGGGTCGTAATCGCCCAAATAACTTCGTTCCAATCGCGAATATTGACGTCCTCATCGACCACGATGATGAATTTTGTGTACATGAATTGACGCAAAAAACTCCAGACCCCAAACATCACCCGCTTGGCATGACCGGCGTACGCCTTTTTGATTTGTACGATCGCCATTCGGTAGCTGCACCCTTCTGGCGGCAAATAGAAATCAATGATTTCTGAGAACTGCTTTTGCAACAGCGGTATGAACACTTCATTGAGCGCCACACCCAGAACCGCAGGCTCATCGGGTGGCTTGCCTGTATAGGTGGAGTGATAAATAGGCGACTTGCGCATCGTAATACGGTCGATGGTGAAGACCGGGAAATAATCTTGCTCGTTGTAATACCCGGTATGGTCGCCAAATGGCCCCTCTAGCGCCATCTCGTAGCCGGATGGATGCGTTGGATCGGGATTGATATGACCCTCCAATACAATTTCGGCCGAAGCCGGTATGCGCAACTCGCTGCCTATCGCTTTGACTAGCTCGGTACGACTGCCGCGTAACAATCCTGCAAATTGATATTCCGACAAACTGTCTGGTACCGGCGTCACCGCACCTAATATAGTAGCGGGGTCAGCACCCAGCGCCACCGCCACCGGATAAGGTTTGCCGCCGGTAGCAATCGCATGTTCGCGAAAGTCTAGCGCGCCGCCGCGATGTGCCAGCCAGCGCATGATGACTTTATTACGAGAAAGTACTTGCTGACGATAAATACCGAGGTTCTGGCGCTTCTTGTGCGGTCCCTTGGTAATCACCAGACCCCAGGTAATGAGCGGTGCAACATCACCGGGCCAGCAATGCTGGATCGGCAACTTGGCCAGATCAACGTCATTACCCTCCCATACGATGTCCTGACAAGCTGCTGAGCGATGCTCTTTGGGTGACATATCCCATAACGATTTCACCAGCGAGCCCAGTCCCAGTAAATCTTTAAAATCCTTAGGCGGCTCCGGTTCCTTCAAGCGCGCCAGAACATGGCCGATACGACGCAACTCACTGACATCATCGACACCCATTCCTAACGCCACCCGCCGTGGCGTACCAAATAAATTACCTAATACCGGTATCGTATGACCAGTCGGATTTTCAAATAACAACGCCGGACCTGAGGCGCGCAGGGTCCGATCGCATATTTCAGTCATTTCCAAATGAGTTGAAACAGGTACCGATATCCGCTTGAGCTCTCCAAGCAGTTCCAATTTAGTAATAAAGTCGCGTAAATCTGTATATTTCATAGGTTTTGACGGTTTCTACGTGTGAAGCCTGGGATTTAAGAAATTTATCCAAGTCATTGATTTTATTGATGTTTACTATTCAATAAGCACAATCATTAGACATAAAAGTAATAGAATTAGTATTTTATAGTGTTGACTTGATATAATCCACCCCCTACACTGCGCGGCAATCTTAAAGAGTCAGAAGAAGCCAAAAGCGCTTTCCAAGCTCTCAACACCCACGGGATCAGGGGGTCCCAAATAACATTTTATGGAGTGTTTTCAAAAGGCATCAGCCTTATCCCCCAAAAATTTGTTTGCAACTGGTTGGCAACATTTAACGAATGTTGAATATTTCAACCACCAGTCGACTGCAAACATCACGACGTTTTGCGCAAGGTAAAAGCAAGAAGCGCCAAGCGATATTGATGACGTTGCATGTGAAATAAGCCCGCAGTTTGGCTTACTCTCCCTCAGGAGCACCGCATGCACCGCAACGATACAGGAGGTTCAATTTGTTAGCTCGTTCAATAAAAGTAGGATCTACCAAGGTCCGTGTCGGCCCTGGCCAGACACCGTTAGCCGCATTAAAACAATTAGGCAATCAATCTGCCAACGCCACATCAAATGCATTCGGCGCTATCCGTAGCAACTTTAACGGTCTCGTCAGCAATACCAGCAACGCTGGAATGGCCGTTCTGACGGTCGGTTTGCTTTCCATCATCTGCACTACAACACTGGTTGTTAAACCAGAATTGGTAGTACAAATCAAACAACTGCCCTTGTTTGCCCACAATCAAAATTTGAACAACGATGCTGCGCAAACTGCCGATGCGACCGACATTGAGTCACGCAGAGCCGACAATGCAATGGCGCTGGCCGATAGAAGCTCGGATCAAACCCACCCGATCAACGTAACCAACAAAGCGAGTCGGCCTGTCGATGCGCATCAGCAGCAATGGGTTACCAACTGGTTGTCGAAACGTTATCGCGTTGCTGGTGATGCTACCAATGTATTTGTTAGCACCGCCTACAAAACCGCCAAAGAAACCAAACTAGACCCGCTGCTTATTTTGGCTGTGATGGCAATTGAATCAGGCTTGAATCCATTTGCCGAAAGCCCAGTCGGCGCGCAAGGTTTAATGCAAGTCATGTCAAAGATTCATGAAGACAAGTTTGAAGATTTTGGTGGCGTGAAAGCCGCTCTTAATCCAACCGCCAACATCAAGGTTGGCTCGTTAATCCTGAAGGACTATGTTACGCAGGGTGGTTCGATTGAAGCCGGCCTCAAACGCTACGTTGGTGCAGCGGCATTTGCAACCGATGGTGGTTATGGCAATCGCGTACTTGCCGAGTATAGTCGCCTAAAAGAAGTTGCTACAGGAAAGAACGTACCGTCCAATGGCAGCTCTGCCCCGATGGCCGTGCCAAAACAGCGTCCGACTCCAGAGACAACGCGTGTAATCGATGCCAGCGACATTAATGCCATGCCAGCTGAAGCAGCGGCAGACGTAAGAGAGCATAATCGGCAGCAAGCTGCATACTTCGATCAAATACCCATTATTTAAACGGCAATCAATGAAGTGCAGCACTTAATTCGCTACGCATAAGCAATAAGCTAATCGTAAGTAATAAAAAAGGAGCCTAAGGCTCCTTTTTTATTACTTACGCATCAACATTTTCAGACATTAACATCCCTTGATGTGCGCTGAAACAGACCGACATCAGCACCACAACAAGGGAACTCTCTAGCCTTCGCCCAGATATGCCGCCTTGACCTTTGGATCATTGAGCATGTCTTTCGCGTTCCCGCTCATCGTCACCAACCCAGAATCCATTACATAGCCTCGGTGTGCCGCTTGCAGGGCTAGTTTAGCGTTCTGTTCAACCAGCAAAATTGTGATGCCCTGCGCCGATACCGTGCGGATTACTTCAAAGATTTTTTCGACCATGATAGGCGACAACCCCATCGACGGCTCATCCAGCAACAGCAGCTTAGGATGGCTCATCAATGCGCGCGCCATAGCAAGCATTTGCTGCTCACCACCAGACAGGGTTCCTGCCATTTGTGCAGCACGCTCTTTAAGGCGTGGAAAAACACCAAACCATTTTTCGATATCTGCATCAACCTCAGCCTTATCATCGCGGATGTAGGCACCCATCAACAAATTCTCATGGATGCTCATGCGCGTAAATACGCCGCGGCCTTCCGGCACCATTGCCAGATTTTGCTTTACCAGGTCAAAGGAGCGACTGCCCTTGATAGCCGCGCCCATGTAATGCAACGAGCCCTCCACCTTACAATTAGGCAGAGTGCCGGTGATGGCCTTAAGGGTCGTAGTTTTCCCGGCGCCATTAGCGCCAATCAACGTCACTAATTCGCCCTTATTGACCTCAAGATCGATGCCCTTCACGGCCTGAATACCGCCGTACGCGACTTTAAGGCCCTCAACGCGCAGAATATTGTCAGCCATTAGTGACCACCTCCCAAGTAAGCTTCAATCACGGCCGGGTTCTTCTGGATTTCTGCTGGCAATCCTTCCGCAATCGGTTTGCCATAATCCAACACCGTCATGCGGTCGCATAGCCCCATCATCAGTTTGACGTCGTGTTCAATCAACAAAATGGTTTTTCCTTCATTCTTGATCTTAACCAGCAGTTCACGCAAACCGAGTTTCTCAGTGGCGTTCATCCCTGCAGCAGGTTCATCCAACGCCAGCAATTGGGGTTCAGTGGCCAGCGCACGGGCGATTTCCAGACGGCGCTGATCGCCGTACGACAAATGCCGCGCCGTGCGTTCAGCAAAACGGGCGATTCCGACAAAGTCGAGTAATGCCATCGAGCGCGCACGAATTCCCGCCTCTTCGCGACGGGCTGCCGGATGTCGGAAAACGGCCCCAAACACGCCTTGATGGCTACGTACATGACATCCCACCATGACATTTTCGAGTGCAGTCATTTCACCAAACAGACGAATATTTTGGAAAGTACGGGCGATACCCGCCTTCGCCACTTCATGCGGAGCCGAAGGTGAATACGGCTTACCAGCCAATTCAAAAGAGCCGGTATCAGGTTGATACAACCCTGTAATAACATTGAAAAAAGTTGTTTTTCCTGCTCCGTTAGGGCCGATCAGACCATAAATCTGGCCTTTTAAAATCTTGATACTGACCTCAGACAATGCCTGCAAACCGCCAAATCGTTTATTGACGCCAGAGATATTCAGAATAATTTGTTCGCTCATCATCTCTCCTTAAGCCGCTACGATGTCAGCTGACTTCGCAGGTTTATCCACATCAGGGTCCGGCCGGTCCTCGTGTTTTGGCGCTGGCCATAAACCGGATGGACGGGTCAACATAATCACCACCATTGCCAGACCGTACAGCAATTGGCGCAGGACCTCAGCATCAATCAAAACCTTGCCGAAAATCGCCATTTGTACCGGCTCCACAGTGTGCCGCAACACTTCCGGCAATGCGGCCAACAAGACGGCACCCAGTACCACGCCAGGGATATGCCCCATGCCACCCAGCACAACCATCGCCAACACCGCTATCGACTCAGTCAAGGAGAACGACTCAGGCGATACAAATCCCTGAAATGATGCAAACATCGCACCGGCAACCCCAGCAAACGAAGCCCCCATAGCGAACGCCAATAATTTAACGTTACGGGTGTTAATACCCATCGCCTTGGCAGCAATTTCATCCTCACGAATAGCAACCCAAGCCCGTCCCAGGCGTGAGTGCTGCAAGCGCACCGTAATGAAAATGATGGCAATACACAGGAAAAGGAACAAAAAGTAATAGGCATTCACCGAAGGCATGCCAAAACCGCCAAAATAAACAGTTGCATTAGAGCCGCGCTCTCCCGCCAGTGAGACCCCGAAAACCCGAATCGGATCAATCAGGTTAATCCCTTGAGGACCGTTTGTAATATTGACCGGCGCATTCAAATTGTTCATGAAAATCCGAATAATTTCACCAAAACCGAGCGTCACAATGGCAAGATAATCACCGCGTAGTTTAAGCGTTGGTGCACCGAGAATAGCGCCAAACAAACCTGCCAGCGCAGCTCCCAGCGGAACGATTACCCACAATGACAAATGAATCCCGTTCTGAGTGATTTCTGGTCCGCATACCATGACCAGAAAATCCCCCACCGCAGGATAGGTATTGACGAAGGACTCCAGCACAGACGCAAATTGCGGTGATGCCAACAATCCCGTCATGTAAGCACCAATCGCATAAAACGCGATGTAGCCCAAATCTAGCAGTCCGGCAAAACCGACCACAATATTGAGTCCCAGCGCCAGCATGATGTACAACAATGCGAAGTCCATAATGCGGACCCACGAGTTACCAAAGTTGGCGGCAATAAATGGGAAGGCCACTAGCAATATCGCCAGAACCGCCAGACTGCCATAGGCTTTCGCCGGATTTTGTTTGGTATCGAAATAATTAGCCATAAGTTTCTCCAGTCCCCCGTTAAGCTCGATCGGCCACACGTTCGCCCATGATGCCGGACGGGCGTAGAGTCAGTACGATGATCAATACAATGAACGCGAAAATATCCTGGTAGTTACTACCAAGGAAATTCCCGGTCAGGTCACCGATATACCCAGCTCCGAGACTTTCGATTAAACCTAACAAGACACCGCCCAACATGGCGCCATATATATTGCCGATACCGCCCAGGACCGCCGCCGAAAATGCCTTCAGACCTGGTACAAAACCCATCGCAAATTGTGCAGACGAGTAATTCGCACCCCACATCACTCCAGCAACCGCCGCCAACGCGGCACCAATCGCAAACGTCATCACAATCACACGATTTGAATCAACTCCCATCAGGCCGGCAACCCGTGGATTTTCTGCCGTGGCGCGCATTGCGCGACCCATTTTGGTTTTTTCAACAAGTAATACAAGAGCAACCATCGCCGCTGTCGCCAATATCAGCAACATGATCTGGGTTGGTGAAATCAACGCTCCAAAGATATGCACAGGATCGGATGGCATCACTTGCGGCACTGGTAATGGGCTACGACCCCAAATCATCATCGCAAAAGTTTGCAGCAAGATTGATACACCAATGGCGGTGATCAGCGGAGCAAGCCGGGGGGCATTGCGCAGTGGTCGATAGGCAATTCGTTCGATGAACAGATTGACGATCACGCAGACCGGGACAGCACCGGCGATCGCGATCATCAGTTTGACGATACCGGGCAAATCAGGCGCGTAAGCCTGTACCAGTTTAAGGATCGACAGACCAACCATCGCGCCTATCATCAAAATATCGCCATGAGCAAAATTGATCAGATTCAAGACACCGTACACCATCGTGTAACCCAGCGCGATCAAGGCGTACATACTTCCCAGCACTAAGCCATTGATAATTTGTTGGATAAATGTATCCATGATTTCCTTCTTCTTAATGTGATTCGGTTCAAATCAGCCTATCCCAAACAGACCCGGGATTGAGGTCGGTAGGGTGCTGCATAGCAAAAATCATTCCCGATGTAAAAACAGCACCCGGTAGAAGACCCAAGTGACATTGATTGAGAGAGCGATTAACTAAAGCAACCCAAAAGGAAAATTTGCATAGCCGGAATATTGGCGATTGAAGAAATGCGCATGATAGTTGTCTCCTGTTTGATTTTTAAAGTACTTTTTTACTTACTTTACGCACTTTATGGACGCTGTCTGTTTGATTTTATTTGGTGACACTTGCAACAGATCAGCACCATAAGAGGGCGAATTATAACTACGTGGATCGTGTTTGACCAACAGGTTAGGCAGTTCAACTGTTGAACCGTTTGGTATATCTAGTATGTGCCGGATACGGTGTTTTTATCATCCTATTGCGTCAAACAGACACGTTTTTAGCAATTTTTCATTTATTTTCTGACGAAAGCTTTGCTCACCAAAATCGGCAAGTTTATAGCGATATTCAGACTATCCGTACTATTGGTACTTCCCCAATTTCCAGTACGGCAACATTAAAATGTCGACGTAACGCTCTCCATTAGCCGCCGTCATAATAACGAGGAAAAGAAAAAACTATCGATGGAAAAGAACGCCCGAATCTGAATTTTATTTCGTCATCTGAATACTGAGAAATGCGAAGGGAAAAAAAACTCGCGAACCGGTCGCGAGAAGTGTTTAAAACGTGTCTGATAACAAAATATAAAAACCAATAACCTGACTACAAAACTCCATGCGTGAATATGTATTGTGATCTGACATTCTGGAATTTTTTTCGAACTCACCAAGCCCGCCATACGATGAAATACGACCTCCACCATTACCTCCAATGCGCTCATATCGATTTGAGATTTAACTTACAAAACTAATGCTAACCCTTTGGGCAACGGGAATATCACATTTTCCTCAACGCCATCAAGTTGCCGCACATTTTTAATACCGTATTCTTTCAGCTTGGCAATGACTTCGTAGACCAATATCTCTGGGGCAGACGCACCTGCTGTGACGCCGATACGCGATTTATCATTCAGCCATACAGGATCAATTTCCGATGCATTATCGACCATGTATGCAACCGTGCCCATTTTTTCAGCAACTTCACGGAGACGATTGGAGTTAGAGCTATTGGGACTTCCTACCACGATTACCATGTCCACTTGCGGAGCCATAAACTTGACTGCTTGCTGGCGATTGGTCGTAGCGTAACAAATATCACCTTTTTTCGGCTCGGTAATATTGGGATATTTTCGCTTCAAGGCATCGATCACATCAGCGGTGTCATCCACCGATAATGTCGTCTGGGAAACGTAGGCCAATTTCTCTGGATCTATGACTCGCAGTTTTTCGACGTCGGCAACGGTTTCGACTAAATGCATACCTTGTTCAGTCTGCCCCATCGTACCTTCAACTTCGGGATGCCCCTCATGACCGATCATGATGATTTCGCGACCTTCACGCCGCATCTTGGCAACTTCAAAATGCACCTTGGTCACTAATGGACAAGTCGCATCGAATACCTTCAATCCACGTTGCTCCGCTTCGGCCTGAACCGCCTTCGAAACCCCATGCGCAGAGAAAATCACGGTATTTCCCGGGGGAACATCTGACAGCTCCTCGATAAATACAGCCCCTTTTTCCCGAAGGTCGGCAACCACATAAGCGTTATGCACAATCTCATGGCGAACATAAATCGGTGCGCCGAACTGCTGCAGTGCGCGCTCAACAATTTCAATCGCTCGATCAACACCAGCACAAAAGCCGCGCGGTTGCGCTAACAAAATTTCTTTATCCATCATTTAACCCGTATGCATTTTCAATAATATTGCGCTAAAGACTTAACTCTCTAACCGCCTTACAAAATACCGATAATTTTTACTTCAAACTGTACCTTTTGACCAGCCAAGGGATGATTGAAGTCAAACAAGGCGCTCTGCTCGTCAATTTCGCGTAGTACGCCAGCAAACTGACCGCCTCCCGGGGCCGCAAACTCGACCAGATCGCCGATCCTATACTCATGTCCAAGTTGAGAATTTTTTCGAAGCGTAGCACGCGAAACCTGTTGAATAAGCTCCGGATTACGCGGACCAAAGGCCTGCTCTGGCAGTAATTCAAAAGTTTTGTGTGTCCCCTCGGGCAAGCCCAGTAAGCAGCTTTCGAGAAATGGCGCTAACTGCCCCATACCAAACTGCAGGGTCGCAGGAGAACTCTTAAAAGTGCTGACAATATCGTCGCCAGCCTGAGACGCCAGGCGATAGTGCAAGGTCAGATAGGAAGCTTCAGTAACGAATGGCAAGGATGAATTAGGCATGAATGGAAATACAAAATGACAACTAAGCGTCGGAACTCAATATTGTAAGGCACGTTCAGTAAAATATCTCAGTTGCCGGGATTTTCTGACCATTCATCCATCAGAGATTTTCGACAATATAATTAACAACTAGAAAAGAAAACTATGGCAATTACAGACTGGCCGATAGATCAGCGACCACGCGAACGCTTAGTTCGCCTGGGACCAGCGGCACTTTCCGACGCAGAACTGTTGGCAGTTTTTCTCAGGGTCGGTGTGACGGGCAAAAGTGCCGTTGACCTAGGGCGCGAAATGACGACCCACTTTGGTTCACTCAATCGTCTGTTTTCAGCATCATTAAACGAGTTTTCAGCTATCAATGGTCTTGGGCCAGCCAAGTTTGCGCAATTGCAGGCGGTACTTGAATTGGCACGCCGAGCGTTGAGTGAAGAGTTGCAAGACGAAAATGGACTCAACTCTCCTTGCAAGGTAAAACAATATTTACAATTATTACTATCCAACAAGTCCTATGAGTCATTCGTAATGCTTTTTCTGGATGTTCAAAACCGTCTGATTGCATGCGACGAATTATTCCGTGGAACCTTAACGCATACCTGCGTTTATCCGCGTGAAGTAGTCAAAACTGCGCTTGCATACAACGCTGCCAGTGTCATTCTTGCGCATAACCACCCTTCTGGCATCGCCAAACCAAGCACGTCGGACCTCCACTTAACCATCACCCTAAAACAAGCGTTAGCACTGGTCGATGTCCGCACTCTCGATCACTTCATTGTCGCTGGGACATCCGTATATTCATTCTCTGAACATGGCGATTTGTAATGACGCCAGATTTATATGTTAAATATATTTAAAATTTAAAAGACACAGTTGTTTTCGCCAAGTTATTGATAAACATCAGTTTTTTATATATACTTTGTTTTTTTCCAATTTCGGAAATCATCAAGGAGTAAAACATGGCACGTGTCTGCCAAGTCACCGGGAAGAAGCCGATGGTCGGCAACAATGTTTCCCATGCAAACAACAAGACAAAACGTCGCTTTTTGCCTAACCTGCAAAATCGCCGTATTTTTGTTGAGTCAGAAAACCGCTGGGTCTCCCTGCGCCTTTCCAACGCCGGCCTGCGCGTTATTGATAAACTCGGCATTGATGCTGTGTTAGTTGATATGCGTGCTCGTGGCGAAAAAGTCTAACTAGCAGAATAAAGGAACCATCATGGCGAAATCAGGCCGCGACAAAATCAAGTTAGAGTCGACTGCAGGTACAGGTCACTTCTACACGACTACCAAAAACAAGCGTACAACACCGGAAAAAATGTCGATCATGAAATTTGATCCGAAGGTTCGTAAGCACGTTGAGTACAAAGAAACCAAAATCAAGTAATTGATTAGGTTTCCAAAAAAGCCCCTCCAGAATATATCTGGCGGGGCTTTTTTATTTTCCATGTCTCGTTCTAAAACTTGTAACGTTTAGAAAAGACATTTGAGGCAAAGCTATTAGAGGATTATTTTATCCAAGCTGGTCTAAATTGATTGATACCAGTTAAGAGATAACGCATCTACCTATTCGACACTCTTCAAATTTGCCCCCCCTACTCACTTGAATCTGTCCAGATATCCAAAGACGGCAAGACAAAATATCGTAGCACAGTCACCAATCACACCGA
>NZ_JBRIIQ010000092.1:0-15295 GCF_052976905.1 Glaciimonas sp. GG7
CAGTCGGTGATAGCTTCTCTAAGCGCCCGGTTCATCGAGCACGAATCGATGTCAACGGTAAACAAACCCGCTTGATACAAGAAAACTTACTAAGCCGCATTGATTTTTTGATCCCTGCAACGGCGGCAACGGCTGCAATAGCTGCCGACGAGGGTCGTCATATAGAGGTCCACTGTGGCAATTAAACGCGAGCGTCTGGTGCACCCTTTTTTCATCGCCCTGTTCGGTGCCGTCATCGCTTTTGGGCTGGGACTGATGTTCCCGCACGAACGCTTGGTTGAGCGGCTCAAACACGCACAGGCCAACGCCTTAAGCGTGGCCTATCTGGAGGTCTGGCTGCGCATCAGACACGACGATCTGGAGCTCACAGGCGTCCTTGCCCGCCAATACATCAGCGCAGGTCGGCTCAGCGAAGCCGACCCGCTGGTAGCACGTTTATTGGCCGCCACCGATCCGCTATTGCACGGCAACGCCTTGCTGCTCGCCATCGAGATCAACGAACAACGTGCCTATGCGCTGCCGCCAGAAGACCCCCTGCGCACCGCCTTGCTAGAAAAAGTCAGCGCCCTGCTCAGTCAAACCCAGACCCAACTGAACGCCTGGGATATCCCCACGCTACTGACGCTCGCCACCAAATCACGGGCCTTGAATTTATCCGAATTGTCGGCCACCTTTTATCGCCGTCTGGCAAAAAAAGACCCCGCCCACGCCGTCGCCTGGCAGGCCTTGGCAGGCGAATTATCGCTAGAGAATAGTCACTACCATGCAGCCGCGCTGGCCGCCTTTGCCGCCCAAACGGCAGCGACCTCACTGGCCGACCAACGCCGCTATTTCCTGTTGGGCCTGCAAGCACTGCAAGCAGGCAATCTGCTGCAACTGGCGATGACCGAAGCGCAAGAACGGGCCGGACCTTTTCTGGAAAATGACGCCCAGACTTTGCGTTTTCTGACCCTGCTGGCACGCTCGGCCAATCGCCCCGACCTCGCAGAAAAATACGCAAAACACCTGCTTAGCGTGATGCAGACCAGCGCCTTTAATGCCGTCGATCTTTATGACGCGCTCGCAGTAGTCAATATCAGGCAACCGGTCTATCTGGATGGCATCAAAGGCAATGCCCTGCGAGAAACGCTGGAGCGCAACAATCCCACAGGCACCGCAGGCATATTGCGCGTGGCAGCAAGCTCCGCCAACAACACTAAGCCCGCCAATCCGGACAATAAGCAAACCATCGAGCAAGACTACGAACTAGCCTTCACCGTCTTCCTCGCCAACCGCAATCTGTCCGAAGCCCTGCGCGTAGCCGACGCCGCCCATCGCCGCACGCCCGGCGATCCGGTATGGATGAAACGGCGCGCCACCGTCAACGAATGGAGCGGTCAGGCCGCGCAAGCGTTGGATGCATGGCTAGACATGGCGCACACCACCAATAGTGCGGAGGCATGGCAAGCCGTATTACGCTTGGCCCCCGGTCTCTACAACGACGCCGTCTATCTGGAAGCACTGCGCCATCAGGCTGGCAATCATTCCGAACTGGTCTTGATCGACCAGATCGTCGCCGCCTATGAGCGACTCGCGCAGAGCGACAAAGCGCTAGCTTTTCTCGATAGTCAACTCACTAAAACGGCTTACAAAAAAGAAATTCTCGAACGCTACGCAGCACTCGCCGAGCGCTCCGGCGATGACGATGTCGCCCTGCGTTCGTATCTGCGCCTCAACCGTGACTACGGCCCGCAAACCGCCTACGCACTCAAACTAGCCAACATCTACAACGCCCGCAGCGATTTTTCTGCAGCCTGCAACGTCCTCATCGCAGCGCAAGCAAAAGTCGCCCCCGCCGATGTTTTTTACTGGCGTGCGTTAGTCCAAAGCGCCGTGCGCGCCGAGCGGGAAGATGTCGCCCGCGACGCCTCCCGACATCTGATCGCCAGCAATCAAGCAACCCCCGCAGACATGGAAAACGTCATCCATTTATGGGATGACTATCCCATCGATGCCGGGCGGCTGGCCGAGGTTGCATTCCGTCAAAGCGGCAACATCGTCACCTTGCAAGAAGCGGTATATCAATATTCCCGCGCCAAAGCATGGCCGCGCATTGATCGCTTGCTCAATGGATTAACGCCCGAGCAAAACGCAGCCGCCGAAGCGTCATTCGAATTCCTGATGGCCAAGGCCGAGTTTGAGCGCCAAGTCGGACGCAACGACGCATGGCTGGCAACCCTGCGCGCAGCCATCGTCATCAATAGCAGTGCGGGAGACGCCCGCGCAGCATTTTTATGGGCCTTAATTGACCGTGGCAATAACGCCGAATTAAGCGCCACCCTCCACAGCTGGCGCGACGCTGCAGAAACCGATTCCGAATTATGGGCACCTTACGCCGCCGGATATTTGCGCTTATCTGATCAGGCAAATTGCCTGCATTTCTTCAACAAACAAGGCCCCGAGCAACGGCAAGACCCGTTATGGGCGCTCACCTACGCCGATGCGTTAGACGATTTCGGCCACGCTGATCGTGCATGGAGTATTCGCCGTCAAGCATGGCGCGCTATCTCAACACACCGCGCAACCTTGCTCGGATCAGAAGCGTCTGCCATGACCATGCAAGACGACGACAATCTGGCCGAATTACGCGCGCACAGCATCCTGCTCTCGCAAAGCTTTGCCGGCGGCGATTTCTCGCGCAATCTGTTATTGCAAGTGTTGCGTCAACATGCCAACAAAGCGCAAACGCCTGCACGGCCAGCCATGACTCAGGTCAGCCTGAAACTACTCGCAGACGACGACAGCGTCACCACTACGCCAACGCCCGTCTACGCAGAGGCCACCGCTGAAGACGCCGCGCTGGCATGGTCTCTGTCCAACGAACCGTATGAACTGGCACAGAGCTGGATGGCACAGCACTATGATCCGGCTCAGTTAGAGCATCCCGCCTACGCCCGCATCACCATCGCGCTGGCCGCCGACGACAAACCAGCGCTAAAAAATCTGCTGGCCGACCACCCCGACCGCCTGCCGCTGCTCAACCGTATCGACGCCAACATCCGGCTTGACCACACGCAAGAAGCGCAACGTCTGGCCGCCAACGGACTAGCAACCAATCCCGACAACGAAGAACTGCAGTCGCGTCTGCAAGAAACCGCCCTGCAAAACGCCAACGATGTCGAACCGCGCATGCTGGCATTTCGACAGTCACCGCTCCGTTTTGTCGAATCCGACATCCTCGTCAAACAGCATCTCAGCGAACATCTCAGCCTGATCGTCCAGACAGCGCTACGTAATCAACACAGCGACGATCCGACCCAACTGGTCAATGTCCCGGCGCAAGATACTTCCCTCACGCTGGGTCTGAACTGGAAAACCAGCGACACCGATTTGCTACTTCAGGCAGGTGCTCGCCGTGCCGTCAAAACCTTTGCACAAGCACGCTTTGAAGGAAGCTGGAAACAGCAAAACGCCATTACCTGGAACGCCGGACTGGGCTTTAATCAAGAAGCCACCGACTCGCCCGAATTACGCATCGGCGGCATGAAAGACACCGTCTCGCTAGGCGCGAATTGGCGTGTCGGCGTCCATGAATTTATCCAGGGTCAGGCCGAAGTATCACGCTATTACGCACAGGACCGTAGCGCGATTGGCTGGGGCACGCAGTTTGAATTAGAGACCGGCTATCACTTCCGCTTTGCGTACCCAGACTTCACCCTCAAAGCCGTCGCCACCCGTGCCAATTACAGCAGCAGTAGCGCCAGTGCAGGTCCTCTGTTCGGACGGTTCTCCCCGGACGGCGTAATGACGGTTGCCGAAGTACTCCCGGCAAGCTTCACGCAAGCCGGTCTGCTATTGAGTTTCGGTATGGATTTGCAAGAAACGTACACCCGCGCATGGCGTCCGTTGATGGAGATCGGCCTGCTGCACGACACCCGCACAGGATGGAACCGTAGTGCACGGGTTGGTCTGGCCGGATCGGTGCTGGGCAATGATCACGCCATGCTGTATTACGCGCATGACCGCTCGGCTAAAAATGGCGGATCGCCCGCTTCGGAGTTTGGCGTTCGCTATCGCTGGTACTACTAATGCATCAACTTCATCACGCACAACAACATTCACTCTATTGACTCTCTTGGAGCTAACTATGTCTACTTTCCCCCGATTGGTAACGCGCCCTATGCACGCGTCCGTCTTAGCCCTCACGATACTGATACTGACCGCCAGCGGCTGCGCAGTCATCCAATCAACCCCGGCACCCGCAGTCCAACGCAACGACAGCATCGCCTTACTGCCCATCATCAATCTCACAGAAACCCCGCAAGCCGGCGCGCGCGCCGAAGTCATTCTTGAGACCCTGCTGCAAGCCAACGGCTTTACCCAACTCAAGCAATACGTCAGCACCAACAATGGCGATACGCTATTTCAAAATATCGATCGCGACGCGGTCGCGCAAGCAAGCGCCTCGGCACGCGCCGCCAATGCCAAATACGGCCTGACCGGGTCCGTGCAGGAATGGCGTTACAAGGTCGGCGTCGATGGCGAGCCTGCTGTGGGCCTGTCACTCAAACTCATCGATATCGCCACCGGCGAAGTCCTCTGGACAGCGTCCGGCAGCCGCACCGGGTGGAGTCGCGACGCGGTCTCGGGCGTGGCGCAAAAGCTGCTGGGCCAGCTCATTAGTCCACTGACCACATCAGCACAATCACCGCAATAAGGCTGGTAAGGAATATATGAACGCACCGCTATTAAAATCCGTTGCGCACGAACATGCGCCCGAAGATGCCGCACTACTACCGCAATATGAGGAGCACCCCGGTTTTTTGCGCGGCATCAAAACGCCCGGCCATTACAGCCGCATGCTCGCCCCCGGCATCACCGGCGCAGGCGCTATTTTCGAGTCGGCAGCGATCATCGTCATCATGCTCGCGCTGGGCAACCTGCTCGCGCCCAACGATCCCTTACTGCTGCATCACAACTTCCCCTACGGCTGGATCGTGCCCCTGATACTGGCGCTGCGTTACGGCTCCTTGCTCGGCGTACTCAGCGGTCTGGCCGTTGTGGGCGGGTGGTTTTTTTTGTATGCGGGCTTTAATCCGCTGTCCCCAATTTCCGGTGCAGAACCACTGTTTCCGCGTGACTTTTTCCTCGGCGGGTTTTTGCTCCTGTTTATCGCTGGTCAATACGGCGACATCTGGGCCGGACGGCTGGCACGCTCCAACGTCGTCAACGGCTATCTCAGCGACCGGCTCAGTGCACTGACCAAAAATCATTTTCTGTTAAGGCTCTCGCACGAACGTTTAGAAAACGATTTGCTGGCAAAACCGACCACCTTACGCGACACACTGGCCCAATTAAGAAGCCTGGTACTGACCGACAGCGCACGCACAACAGAACTCCCCAGCGCCGCAGAGTTGCTCCAACTTGCCGCGCAGGTCTGTCAACTAGAAACAGCAGCGCTCTACGCCGTCACCAACGGCAACGTCAGCAATAGCGCCGCCGCAAGCGTCGGTCTTCCCTTCGAATGCGATACCGACGATCCGCTGTTCAAGATGTGCATGGGCAGAAAAACGCTGGTGCATATTCAAACGCCGGAACTGCAAGCCGACGCCAAGACCCGTTACGTCGCCTGCGTGCCCGTGCTCAGCGGCACCGATGATCTGATCGGCATAGTGCTCATCAAACATATGCCGTTTCTCTCCTTACACTACGAGAACCTGCAATATTTGCTGGTGCTATTGGGCTACTACGCCGATGGTGCACGGCATGCCGAAGCGACCAAAAAAGTCCTCAATGCGACCCCCGCCTGCCCGCCTGAATTCGCCCTCGATTATGTGCGCCTTGCACGCTTGCAAAAAGACACCGGGGTCGAATCGCATATTCTGGCGCTACGTTTTGGCACGCACGATATGCAAGAAATTCTCGTCACCCACGTCGCCCGTGGCATCCGCGCCCTCGATATGGCGTGGCAGCTCAACATCGGAGAGAGCAAGGTCTTAATCATCTTGATTCCGCTCTCCGGAACCAACGCCGTCGCAGGGTATTTGTTGCGCGTAGAAGAAGGCATGCGTGCCAACTTCGGTGCCGATTTCGGTCAGGCGCAAGTGACCGTGCAATCGCTGCGCGTGGGGGCAGAAAACGGTGACGACGCTTTGCAGCGACTGCTTGCGAGGATGCATCTCAATGGATAGCACACGCGTCAAATTACTCTCTTTGCTCCATCCGTATCTGGTCGGCAATGACAACCGCGTCCTCATCGGCATTTTTTTAGTGCAAGCCATCGCAGCCCTTGTCGTGACCGCTATTGCGCTTTATTTACTGCCGAAAAAATATCGGCAGCAATGGCGTGCATCGGGCACCTATCTGTATATTTTCTCGCTCGTTATACCGTTCGGCGCGCTGTTGGTGTGCTTGCCCGGCATTTGGCTGGCCCGGCGCTTTCCTCTCAACACCGAACTCAAAGATATCGCCGAAGTCACGCTGCCCACGTTTGTGCCGCAATTAGTGTCCCGTGTAAAACACGGCGGCGGCGCACGCTTGCGGGTCCAGCTCGAAAACGCCGCCGCCCCCGTGTCCGAACGCATGGCCGCGCTGGTGGCGATGCAAACCATGCAGCAAAGAACAGCCAGCCCGATCTTGCGCGGACTGTTATCGGATTCGGTCGAAGACGTCCGTTTGCTGGTCTACGGGATATTGGACGGCGCAGAAAAAGAGCTAACCCAGCAAATTCATGCCGCGTTTCTGTTGCTCTCTGAGGCACGCAACGATGCGCAACGCTGCGCGGCCAACAAACAACTCGCCCTGCTTTATTGGGAGCTGATCTATCAAAATTTAGTGCAAGACGACATCTATCTATACACCGCCGAACAGGCCGAAAAATACGCCGACGCCGCCCTCGCCATCGATGTGAGCAGTGCGCCACTGTGGTACATGCGCGCGCGCTTAGCGCTCATCCGGCGTCACCCCAAAGAGGCCGAAGCGTATCTCAGAATGGCCAGCAAATATCGCTTCCCCAATGACCGCCTGCTACCGCGCTTTGCCGAAGCCGCCTATCTGCGCGGCGACTATCGGCACGTACGCAAAGCCTTCAACGCCTTTCGACATCGCCCGACGCTGCCATTTTTAAAACCGCTCCAGCACTATTGGACATCATGAAAAACACTCCTCCCCGCGCCGCCTCGGCCGATATCGCGTTGCTGCTCGAAGGCACTTTTCCCTACGTGCGCGGCGGCGTCTCAAGCTGGGTCGATCAAATGATCCGCGCCTTTCCGCAATACACTTTTGCCTGCATCTTTGTCGGCAGCCGCGAACAAGACTACGGCGAAATGGCCTATGTCTTGCCGCCCAACGTGGTCCATCTGGAAGTCCACTACCTCTACAGCTTCAACGCCGAACCGAGTGTCGTCTCCAGCGAAGGTAGCGCCGAAGTGTTCGACAAAATGGCCAGCCTGCACGACGCCCTGCGCAATCCGGCCATGCGAGAGCAAGCCTCCAAAGCCCTGCGCGAGAGCATGCAGCAGTTTGGCGACGACGGCACGCTGTCCGAGAGCCAATTTTTGTATAGCCGCAAATCATGGGAATACATCACCCAGCAATATCGCCAATACTGCACCGACCCATCCTTCACCGACTATTTCTGGACCGTGCGCCTGATGCACAAACCGCTCTGGCAAATGATGCGCATCGCCAACAACATGATCGACGTCAAGCTGTATCACACCGTCTCCACCGGCTATGCCGGATTTTTAGGCGCGATGCTGCACCACAAAACCAATCGCCCGCTGATCACCTCCGAGCATGGCATCTACACCAAAGAACGCAAGATCGATCTGTTTCAAAATCAATGGATACAAGACAACCGCAGCGTGTTTGAAAAAGACATTTCGCAAGTCAGTTATTTCCGCAATTTGTGGGTGCGCTTCTTCGAAACATTGGGTCACGTCTGCTACGACGCCAGCACCCAAATCGTCGCGCTCTTTGAAGGCAACCGACTACGCCAGGTGATCGACGGCGCGCCTGCCATCAAAACCATGACCATTCCCAACGGCGTCGATCTCACACGTCTGGCCCCCTTGCGCGCGTGGCGCCCCGCCACGCCGCCCAAAGTCCTGTGCCTGATGGGCCGGGTAGTCCCCATCAAAGACATCAAAACCTTTATCCGCGCCATGCTCACCGTCACGCGTGACATGCCTGAGGCGCAAGGCTGGATTGCCGGGCCGGAAGACGAAGATAAAGAATACGCCGCCGAATGCAAAAATTTAGTCGAAAGCCTTGGCCTGACGGACAAAGTACATTTTCTCGGCTATCAAAACATCAAAGACTTATTACCCCAATGCGGCGTGCTCATCCTCAGCTCGATTAGCGAGGCCCTGCCCTTGGTTGTGCTGGAAGGTTTTGCCGCCGGTGTGCCATCCATCACCACCGATGTAGGCTCCTGCCGCCAGCTCATTTATGGCGCAGAAGGCGAAGACGCCGCGCTCGGTGCCGCCGGGGCCGTGGTCCGCATTGCCGACCCGATTGCGCTCGCCACAGAAGCCTTGAAACTATTGCGCGATGCAGACCGCTGGCACGCCGCGCAACGCGCCGGGATTGCCCGCGTCGAAAAGTATTACACCCAAAACATCATGGTCGATAGTTACCATGCGCTGTATGCGCGCTTAATGACAACACCGATGGCCGACCAAGACACACCCAAGCTGGTCTGCCCGATGGGCCATCTTCCCGGCATGATCGACTTCGCACACGCAGGAGCAAGCTGATGGCCGGGATTGGATTTGAGCTGAGAAAAATTCTCCAGCAAAACACCTTGTTTGGCGTCTTCCGCGCCTACGCCTACGCCGGGGTCATCAGCTCCGGCTCGTGGATACTCTCCATTGTCGGCATCCTGCTCATCGGTATCCTCAGCTTACCGTTTGTCATCCCCGGCGTGCAGGTCACGCAGTTTCAGGTCTCCGTCACTTATCTGATCGCAGTCAGCCTGATCATCACCGGACCGATGCAATTGGCCTTTACCCGCTTTACCTCCGACCGGCTATTTGAGCATCGCGACGATCTGGTTTTTTCCAACTATCACGCCGTCGTGCTGCTGGTCACTGCCGTGGCGGGATTGATTGGAATGGGCTTTGCCCTGTTCTCATTTCAGGATCAGTCGGTGACGTATCGACTGTTAATGGTGGTGGGCTTTGTGGTCGTGAGCAACATCTGGATCGCGGTGATTTTTCTCACTGGGATGAAACAGTACAAACAGATCGTCTGGACCTTTTTACTCGGCTACGGCCTCACTGTCGGCGCTGCGCTATACCTGGCTAGCTGGGGATTGGAAGGATTGATTCTGGGCTTTGTGATTGGGCAAATTTTTCTCTTGGCAGGGTTGTCGTTGTTGATTTATCGCTCGTATGGCGGGGCGGTGTTTATTTCGTTCGAACTATTTGAGCGACGCTATTTGTATCCGAGTTTGCTGCTCATTGGTTTGTTGTACAACCTGGGTATCTGGACCGACAAATTCATCTTTTGGTATGCCGAAGGGACCGGACAGCAAGTCATCGGACCGCTACATGCCTCGGTGATTTATGACATCCCGATCTTTCTGGCGTATCTGGGAATTATTCCGGGGATGGCGGTTTTTTTGGTGCGGATCGAAACCGATTTTGTTGAGTATCACGAGGCGTTTTATAACGCCGTGCGTGAAGGCAGTTCGCTCGATCATATTGAAAAAATGCGCAATCTGATGGTGCAGACGATTCGTGTCGGCTTGTATGAAATCATGAAAATTCAGGCGATTGCAGCACTGTTGCTGTTTGCCTTGGGCGGGCCGATTTTGCGGCTGCTCAATATCTCTGAGCTGTATTTGCCATTGCTGTATGTGGATGTGGTGGCGGCTGTTTGCAGGTGGTGTTTTTCGAGTGTTGAATATTTTCTTTTATCTGGATCGGCGGCGGGAGGTGTGTTGTTGACTAGCATTATCGTCTAGACAGTGTGCTGAGCTAGTGGACACTCATTAGGCCTGCTTGTTATGGATATCGATTTACATTATTCTGATATCGTGATCGGAGTGTTTGTGTGATCGAAGTCGATGTTGGAGTATCAAGACTATATGTGCAGAGGTCTCGTTCATGGTTCATTCGTTTGTGCCATATCGCTCGTGATGCTGCACCACGGCGGCAGTTTTCTTCGCCGAGAGTAACCGGGAAGCGTCGCGGTTCCGCACCTTGGGCGGCCCCGGATGCTGCCGCAGCCGGGTCTAAATCGTCTTGCGCGCTCGGACGTGTCGTCGGCCTGGTCCGTCAGCAGCAGGAACTTGGCATCGTTCATAACGGTAGGTCAACTGCCAGGTCAAAAGCAACAGCAACGTCAAAAATCACTCGCCTACAAAGTAGAAAACTTCCACGTCAAAAGCAACCGCGACTGTCGCTCGCCCTACAAATTCGAACAACTACACGTCAAAAAGCCCCCACAACTATCGCTCGCCTCCAAATTCAAACAACTACGTAAAAGCAGCCGCAACTCACTCGCCTCCAAATTCAAAACAGTTCCCACGTAAAAAGCGACCGCAGCTGTCGCTTCGCCTCCGGCAACGTGACCGGCGTCCTCTCCCTTTTTCATACATTTGGAGCTCCGAATTTGATGTTGAAGTAAAATTTTCTCATTTCTTAACGTTCGTCCTTTTCACAGTATGAAGGATCCATCGCAGCACAGCTTCAATACCCCTTCGCCTAGGTTCGAACGGTGGTTCGTTTTAACGTACATATTTCTAGCTTTCGGCTCATCAGCAGCTTCTCGCTCGCAGTGTGGTGATGTCGTTGTCATTGATTCGCTTCTTGTAATCTTGTTAAGGCCGTGTACCTATATGTCGATAGTAAATGTTTTAATATTCACAATCAGCAGTCCCTGGCGCGGTGCTGTCGCGTTGGCCGGTTGGGTTGATCGATGAGCTCACTGGCTTCGATGATGTTGGAGGGGTGATCGTTGGACGCGGTGTTGCGTCCGGCTCATGGCGTGGAATGGTTTCCTCGCAGTCGATTGCATCGCTGGTTTGATGATTCGGTTGGAGGTCGTTGAAGTTTTCGGCTGGTCTTCGGCATCGTTCGATTTCCTTGGTCTCGTCACCGGTCCCGTTGGGGTGGCGGTCGCGGCGGTCGACGCCTCAGCGGCTGGTCCCTGCCAAACCGCAAGCCAAAGCTTCCACATCGCCGCCAGGAGGCGACGAAGCCGCCGCATAAAGACCTCCTCCGGTGCTCTGCATCACACTGACCTCGTTCCTGTGGAGGAGCAAGTGACGCATGCTCACGCTGAAACGGCAGGTCGCAGAAGGAACTTTTGGCATCATTCATTTCATCGTTTTTCGCTTTGACGTAATCCTGGTCAAAGTTCTCAATCACTAACAGTTCGACCACTGATGTGAATTACAGTGCAACTTATTTTGACCTCAGCACAGCCACGTTAATTGCTTTTGACGTTGCCGTTGCTTTAAAATGACACTGACCTCATCATCACACTGCAGATTTATCACAACAATAGCCTGATGATGTTGAAAGCCAGTGGTAATCAGACCAGCTACATCAAGGTCAAGCTTGACACACACAGCGCTTTGCTTCTTTTCATATCTTCTTAGCAAGCAAGAAGTAACTTGCTTTCACTCCACACAGCAAGCATAAACAAGCACATTTCCTCAATTATCAACCGAACTGCAGTTGCAGTTGCAGTTGCTTTTGAAGTAGCTCTACATACTCTTTTTTGCCAAAGCAAGAATAAATAGAAAGCCCCCCCCGACCTGCCTCCATCGAGCACATACCGTGTCAATAACCAACAAACCAATAAAACCCCCATTTCCCCATAAACAAATCCCCCGGGCGTGATAATCTTTCTCACTGGAATTGCTTTTTAATAAATTCCCCGATCCGAATCCCGACCAGCAAGCCCCCATCTGTCCATGCAAATAGCAGCAACCCCTCTTTACAGCCGGCAAACCGCGTGATCTCCATCGCTCAACTACGCCCGCACCTCGCCCAAATGGCGGTAAATCTCCGATTTCTACGCGGCAGTAGTCTCATCATTCTGCTCTGGCCAATAGTCGGCCTGTTTCTCATCCTCGTCATTTGGTACATCAACACATCCCAGATCAATGAACAAAGACAGACACTGCGCAAAAACGGTGTCGCCCAAGCAGTGTTGCTCGCAGGGGCCTACGCCGACCAGCTCTCGCAACCGATTGAGCAAATCGACCAAATCACACTCAACCTCAAATATTACTGGCAGACCAGTGGCGGCACACTCAAACTCGAAGATCAATTGCGTGCAGGCCTGTACCCCACCAGTGCCATGTTGTATGTAACCATCGTTGACCGGCATGGCGAAATCATCACCACCACGCTGCCCAGAAAAAAACTCAACCTTACAACACGCAATTATTTCCAAGCGCACCAAAGCGATAACACCAATAAACTATTCATCACCAAACCATCGATCGGCCACGCCTCTGGAAAAAACGTAATCCGCTTTACACGCCGGCTCAACGCCAGCGACGGCAGCTTCGATGGCATCGTAATTGTATCGGTCGAACCGGCATACTTTGCCAACGCCACCGTCGATAGCGCACTGAGCAAAAGTGGCTTTCTGTCGCTGCGCATGAAAGATAGCGTGGTCCTCGCTATGCGTACTGGCACCAACCTGCGCACAGCCCCGTCTATCTTTAATCTACCACCGGTGTTTAATGCTGAGAAGGGTGTCGGCATCATCGAAAAAGACAAATTTATCGATCACCAGTCGCGCATTGTGGCCTGGCAAGGAGTTAAAAATTATCCGCTCGTCGCCATCGCAGGCTTATCAGAGCAAGAGTTACTGCTCCCGCTGGCAGCGGTATCGCGCGAGTATCAAATATTGGCAATAGCAAGAACGCTGGTGGTGCTCATGTTTGTCCTGATCGGCATGTTTTTTTCATCCCGGCTCGCATGGCGCAAGCATCAGGCCATGCAAGCACGCGAAGCCTACGGCATTTCTCCCGATGGTGGTAATGAAGGCTTTTTTATGTTTGAAGCACAGCGCCGGCGCGACGGTGTCATCACCGATTTCGCCATCGTCGACTGTAACGCCTACGCTGCCACGCAATTTGGCATCAAGAAAAGCGAACTGCTCGGACGCCGTATCTCCACCATCTATCCCGACCCGGCGCACTTTGAACGACTATTGCGCACCTTCATCGGGGCTATGGAAACCAATTTTTACGAAGACGATTTTTTAGTTCCCGCAGGAAGTCCGCTCAGTATGCAATGGGTGCATCGCAAAATGATGCGCTCCAATATCGGATTAGCGCTGACTCTGCGCGACATCAGCGAAAGCAAAGCGCATGAGCAAGCACTGTTGTCGATGGCCAATTCGGACGCGCTCACCGCCCTGCCCAACCGGCACTGGCTGATGCATTTTTTGCCGTTTGCCATCGCGCGGGCAAAGTCTGATCAGACGATATTGGCGCTACTGTTCGTGGATCTTGATGATTTTAAAAACATCAACGATACGATGGGACATGCCGCTGGTGATGAGTTGCTGCAAGCGGCGGCTGCACGTTTGCGCTCGGTGATCCGCCCGTCGGACAGCGTCGTACGTCTGGGCGGCGATGAGTTCACCATCATTATAGAAAACCCTGACGATATCGCTGCAGTGGAAGCCGTCAGCGAGCGCATCATTGCCGCCCTCCAACAACCCTTCTTATTGGCCGGTCAAAGCAACCATGTAGTGTGCGCATCGATCGGCATCAGCATCTTTCCAAAAGATGGTCAGGACGTAGAAACCCTGCTCAAACACGCCGATATCGCCATGTATGCCGCCAAGGGAAATGGCAAGGCCAGCTATCAATTTTTTCAGCCGCAACTATCGCAAAATCTGGTCGTCAGACTCAATAACGAGCAAGCGTTGCGCCACGCCATCGATGCCGATGAGTTCGTGCTGTACTACCAACCGCGTGTCGATACCGTCAGTGGCGAATTGCGCAGTCTGGAGGCGCTGGTGCGCTGGATTCACCCGGAACGCGGCATGGTCGCGCCGGACGAGTTCATCCCACTGGCCGAAGAGACCGGATTGATCGTCAAGCTAGGCGAAATGGTGATCGAAAAAACCTGCGCGCAGTTAGCCCGATGGAAGGCAGACGGCCTGCCCGTGGTCCCCGTCTCGGTCAATGTATCGTCGATGCAATTTAATCAGGGCAATTTTGAGGTGCTGTTTGAGTCGCATATGCAGCGGCACGGCATCGCGCCGTCCTTAGTTGAAATCGAACTGACCGAATCCTGCATGATGGGCGAAGATCAGGCGGTCTTCAAACAAATCGCCGCGCTGAAATCGCTGGGCGTGAAACTGCTGTTGGACGACTTTGGCACCGGCTACTCATCGCTGTCGCAATTGCAGCGGCTTGATCTGGATATTTTGAAGGTTGACCGCGCCTTTACCGCCCAACTTGGGGAGAGTAAAGAAGGTGAAGTATTTTTTATGGCAATCATCTCGATGGCCCATGTACTGAACATGACCGTCGTCGCTGAAGGGGTAGAAACGCTGGAACAATTGCGCATATTGCGGGAGTTGTCCTGTAACGAAGTACAGGGCTTTTATATAGCGCGCCCGTTACCTGCTGAGGCGATTACACCGCTCTTGCGACAGCGGTTTTTGCTTCATGAGGAAATGGCATTGCAGTGACAATATCGCTGCTATCGCAACACGATTACTTAAGAAACCGTTCGTACTGAGTAGCGTATCGAAGACGCACCTGCATCAGTGCTGTCTTCGATACGATACGCTACGCTACTCAGCCCGAACGGATATGTTATTCACTAAACCTCATGTCACCACTATCAGGCTCCGTTGAAATCGGTCACAAAATCACCCAAGCCCAACAAACTACTCACGCAACATCCGCTGAAATACACCATCCCGATTCACGATCAAATGTTTGAATGCCGCCAGCACATGGATCGCAATCAAGGTCGCCAACACCGCTCCCAGCACGGCATGCATGTTGCCAAACAAGTCGCGTAAATACGGATCTTCCCAGCCCCATTTCGGCAAAGCCATGCCAAAGAATTTGACACCGTATTTGTTAAATGAAGATGACAGATAACCTACCGTCGGCTGCAATACCATGCACAGGTAGAGCAGCCGATGGCTCCATGTTGCCGCGCTGACTTCCCAGCGCGGCATGGTGCCCGGCAAAGGTGGTGCGCGGTGCGTCAAGCGCCATACCAGACGGGCCAATATCAGCACGCCAGCCATCACGCCGAATGATTTATGCAGGTTGAAATACACGGCCCGCCCCGGTGTTCCCTTGGGGATATCG
>NZ_JBRIIQ010000093.1:0-15169 GCF_052976905.1 Glaciimonas sp. GG7
GTCGGTGATAGCTTCTCTAAGCGCCCGGTTCATCGAGCACGAATCGATTGGTGACGATCAATTAAGCGCTGTGCTTGTGCAGAGTAACTTGTGATCGTTCGTTGGCAATGCAAACAAGAACACAGGGCGAAGTTTATGCGCCTTGTGTTTTTTTGTTAGCAACCTCGGGAGTTTCCCGTTTCTTGTTAGTGTTTATGAAATCTGAATCATGAAAAAAATAGTTTGCTCGCTTGCATTATTAATGGCGGGTGCGCAGTTCGCGCCGATGGTTGTTGCTGCACCGATGGATGCATTTTTGTCCGCAAATCAAAGCAAAACTCCCGGCGAAGTCCAGGTCGAAGCTGCTTACGATATCGTCAATAGCACGGTCGATGTATTCAATGTACGAGGCAGTGACTCGACCTACAGCGGCACCAATGTCGGTGATTATCACGGCGGGCATGTGCGAGTGGGTATAGCCATTACGCCGCGGATTTGGATCGATGGCGGATTTTGGCGACGCAATCTTCAATACAGCGGTGATGTTGCCAAAATCAATACCTGGCAGGTGGCAGGGCAGTACAAATTGCTTGACGAGGCAGAAGATGATGCCAGCCTCGCGATTCGAGCCGGTGCCTGGGGCAACTATGCCGACCAACTGACAAAATCATCGCCTACCACATTGAATGGTACGACGTTGACGACGGTGACGGCTTCCAAGCCTAAGGATATTCAGTATCAACTCGATCTGATCGGCACCTCAACGATATTTGCCAATACGGAATTAAGTTTATTTGGTGGTGCCGGTATCGGCCGCGTCTCATTGGATGCTGTAAACGGCACCGCGACCAAGGGCGGATGTAATTACAACGTCGCGTTTGGATCAGATAATATCGTCGGCAGTTTGGCGCAGATGTGCAACGCAAGCATCGTCATCGATCACTTTTCGATACCCAACAGCACCGCCGGGATCAATGTCAATACCGAGACGCAGTACAAATCGACCTTTTACCATTTGGGCGGCAATGTGAAATGGCACACCGATAACTGGCAGCTCAGAGCCGGTTATCAGTACCAATATATCAATCGCGACAAGATTGACGACATCGTGACAAGCCGTGGCGGTCAAGCTTATAAAAGCAATCACATACTGATGGCCGATGTCATGTACGTATTGTTTAAAAACACCACCGTTTTTGTACGTGGACAATTGATGACGAATCAGTTCGTCGGAGAAATTCCGTTTGCGTACAACACCTTGACAGCAAGTCGGTTTGATCGGCGCTATGGCATTGTCAGTACTGGTCTCGTAGTCACTTTCTAATCATCCCGGACTTACCCACAATCGCCCCGGCAGGATTGTGCGTAAGTCCGTTGGCATTTCATATTTAGTCATCATGCAAAAAACAGTTCGGCATGCGGTAGTGTGCCAAAACTCTCCATCAAATCAAAAAGCGATCCGCAAAGGGGCCTGTCGGGCAGTCTGCCAACGCGGATTTACGCTCATTGAAATCATGGTCGTCGTCGTCATCATGGGCATTCTGGCAGCGCTGGTGGTGCCTAAATTGATGGGCCGCACGGACGATGCGCGCGTGATGGCCGCGCGTGCCGATATCTCTACCATCATGTCGGCGCTGAAGTTATACAAGCTCGATAACCAACGTTATCCGAGCACCGAGCAAGGTTTGCAAGCGCTCGTGACCAAGCCCACTACCGGCCCCGCCGCGACTGGCTGGAAAAGCGGCGGCTACATAGACAAACTACCGAAAGATCCCTGGGGCAATCCCTATCAATTGTTATCTCCTGGCATCAAAGGCGACATTGACGTTCTCTCCCTCGGCGCTGATGGCTTACCCGGTGGCGAAGGAAACGACGCCGATATCGGTTCCTGGGAGTTATGACGGTTAGTGTCGGATGCTCTGCATGCTGTCGCGTCATTGCGACGCATTGTCATCACCTCAGCAACGTGCAACACGTTCGACCCCCATCAACGCCCAGACGCGGTTTTACCTTGATCGAATTGTTAGTCGTCGTCGTCATTGCCGGGATCACATTAGGCATAGTCGGCATCACCGCCTTCCATAGCGATCGCCAGTTAATCCAAAATGATGCGCAACGGATCGCCCTCTTGCTGCAATTGACCCGAGAAGAAGCGATTTTGCGCAATCGTCCGACCGCATTTGAGGCCGATGCAAGCGGCTATCGTTTTCTGATCCGTGCCGACGATGGCTGGCAATTGCTGACCAACGACGACATTCTGCGGCAACGTCAATTTAAGCGCTCGCCCATGCAATTATTGATGTCCCCAGCCACCGGACAAAACCCGCTGCGCATCATTTTCGGACGAGAGCCGGTCGATAAACCGTTTGCCCTGACCCTTGCCAATGGCGATATCAGCGTGGTGATTCGCGCCGATGGCATCGGCCATTTTTCGGTGGAATAGCGATTGTGAGTTCTCCTCATTCCAAAGGCTTTACCTTGCTCGAAGTCCTCGTCGCTCTGGTGATCGTCGGCACGGCGCTGGGGGCGAGTCTGCGCGCTGTCGGAAGTTTGCTGCAAAACAGCAGCGGATTACGTACAGTGATGTTGGCGACATGGTCCGCTGAAAACCGCCTCACCCAGATACGCCTCGGTCAGGAGTGGCCTGCTATCGGTATTCGGTCATTCAATTGCGCCCAAGGCGAGTTGCAATTGCGCTGTGAAGAAAACGTGCAGGCCACGCCCAATCCTTACTTCAGAAGAGTAGAGCTGGCGGTATTTGATGCCACTGATGCCACCCGCCTGCAATCGCGCATCGTCAAGCTCACCCAAGTGGTCCCCAATGCGCACTAGAGATCAGCGCCAGATGCACGGCTTTACGCTGGTCGAATTGATCGTCGCCATCGCCATCCTGGCGTTAGTAGCGGTACTAGGCTGGCGCGGCCTCGATGGTATCGTCCGCGCACGGGTGGCGTTAAGCGCCCAGATGGAGCAGACCAGCGCTATGCAACTGACCTTTGCGCAATTGCAAAGCGATGCCGCACATTTAGCCCCGGCCAGTTTGATGCTGGTGCGTCCAACCCTGTTAGCCACTCAAAATCGCCTGCTGTTAGTGCGCATGGTCTTTGCGGATCAGCAGCCGGTGCGCGTACAAATAGTCGATTACCGATTGCGCGATGGCGTTCTGACACGCGCAGAGTCGCCTGCGACCCGCGACCTTAAGGCACTGGACGGGATGTGGCGGGCCGCAATCAGCGGTAATGGCGATGCATCAATCGATGCATCAATTGACGCCGCGCAGCCAGTCATACTGCAATCGGATATCGCGATATTTACGATGCAAGTGTGGGACAACGCAGGCCAAAACTGGCTTCCGGCTGAAGTGACAGGGACCAGTGCCCAAGACAGTCTCACCGCTGTGAATCGGTGGACCGGCTTGCAAGTGACGTTACAACTGCGTGGGACCACCGGCAATATGATGAAGACTTTCTTGTTGGGCAGCGCATGAGCGGGCCAATGAGCGGACCAATGCCGGGCCCAATGAAGTTGCTATCGGCACAGCGCGGCGTCGCAGTGGTCACCGCTTTGCTGCTGGCGACCCTCGCTGTCACCATCGTTGCCAGTTTGTTCTGGCAACAGCAAGTACAAGTGCGTTCGATTGAAAATCAGCGTCTGCAGTTGCAAAAGGTCTGGATCATGCGCGGTGCGCTCGATTGGGCCAGCATGATTTTGCGTGCCGGTGCGCGCCAGTCATCGATCGATGATTTAACCCAGCCGTGGGCCACGCCTCTGGCAGAAACGCGCCTTGACCAGTATGTTGACGATGGTCAGTCCGGCGGCAATAGCGATGCTGGCGACGCCGTATTGTCGGGCAATATCACCGATGCCCAGTCGCGCTACAACCTCAATAACCTCAGCGCCAATGGCGTGGTCAGTCCCACGGAACTCGCCATTTTTCAACGCTTGCTGATCAATTTGCGTCTGCCGGTCAATCTGGGCAGGACCATAGCGCAAGGTATCGCCAGCAGTCAGGCCACGGTGGCCAATGCGGCTAATGCAGCCAATGCTGGCAATGGAACCTTGCCCATGATCACGTCAGACGACTTGTTGTCCTTGCCCGGTTTTACTACCGAGATCATTCGGCGCTTGAGCGACTATGTTGTATTTCTGCCTGAAGTAACCGCCGTCAACGTCAACACCGCACCGCCGGAGTTGCTGGCCGCACGCTTTCCCACGTTGTCGCTGGCACAGGCAAATAGCCTGGTGGCGCGGCGCTTAAGCGCGCCGTTTATGGATGTCGCCAACTTATCGACGCAAATGAAACAATTGTTTGGACAAGAGATAACAGACACCGCAAATGTCGCGTTATCGAGCAATTATTTTTTGGTCTATGGACGGGTGCGCATGGGGCGCGCAACGCTTTCCACGACATCCCTGATACAACGCATTAATCATCGTACCGGCAGCAACATCGTCTGGACCAGAGAAAATTAAATGACTACACCGCTGTGAGTACCTTATTTATTCGCCTGCCGGCACGGGCATCGTTCAACACGATTTCGTCCATGCCCGATTGCCGCTTTGCACTCCTGTCAGGAAAGGGGCGTATTCGCCGCAGCGGCAGCAAACAATTGTCCGGTCTGGGCGAGGATATCGCCGCTGCCGAGCGGGTGGTCTTACTCTTTGCCGCCGTCGATGTCACCTTATTGCGCATGGCCGTACCGCCCTTGTCGGACGCCCGACTCAAGCTGGCCTTGCCGCATCTGGTAGAGGAACAATTGCTGGTCGATCCGCAGGACTGTGTGATCGTCGCTGCGCCGAAACCCAAGCGCAAAGAGAGTGCTGCCGATCATCTGCGCCTCATTGCGGTGATACAACGCGATTGGCTCACCGTATTGCTCGCCACCGTCCGCGCGCTTGGCGGGCGTCATGTGCAAGCCGTCCCAGCGCAACTTTGTTTGCCCCTGACGCCATCCGGCATGGCCGTTGCGGTGACCGATCACAACGGTCATACCGACATCGCTGTACGCAGCGCCGCCGAAGAGGGAATCGGCTGGTTGTCGGATCAGGCGAGGGCGCAAGAAGTCCTGACGGGAATACAGGCGATGTTGCCGCAACAGCCAGTTACTCCCTTGACCCTGTATGTGGCCGAATCAAGTGTTACTACCTACACAGAAGTTCATGCAGACAACGTGCGTGTACTGGCCGACGATTGGTCAATGTGGATTGCAGGCGCACAAGCATTGCTGAGCAGCGGGGGCATGGACTTAACGCAGGGTCTCGCCGCCAGCGCTGCCGGAACCGGTCTTAACTGGCACCGCTGGCGCTGGCCGCTGGGATTGGTCGCCGCATTATTGTTGGTCAATATTGTGTCCCTCAATCTCGATTGGTGGAGCATGCGGCAAGAAGCCAGCGGCTATCGTTCCGGCATGATTGAGCGCTATCGCCGTGCCTATCCAAACGAGACGGTAATCATCGATCCGATCGCACAGATGCAACAAAAAATCAACGCAGGGCGCGACAACGGCGTCATTGCCGCCGATGATTTTATTGCGCTTGCCGCCAATGTCGGGGAGAGTTGGTCGGCGCTGCCACAGAGTGCAAACCACGCTGCGATTGCGGCGCTTGAGTACAGTGATCGTACCTTGCTGGTGCGTTTTAAAAATGCCGCAGATACAGATGCTGCCGAAGCACATCTTCAAAAAACCCTCGTACACAAGCGGCTCACCTTATCCAAACCCAGTGCCACCGCATTGCAAATCGGGCGTTCGCAATGATGCATCCATTTCCTAAAATACATGCAATGGCAAGCAGCTTCTGGTCGCAACGCAATCAACGCGAACGCCGCATGCTGAGTTGCGCCGCCGCGTTCATAGTGATGGTCTTGATCTATTTAGTATTGATAGATCCTGCGTTAAAAGGCCGCGCACGTTTGCAAAAAGAGTTACCCACTTTGCGCAGTCAGGCAGCGCTATTGGAGCTGCTGACCATCAAGGCCGCCGCAGTCGCCAGCGTATCGACGCCGTCGGCCACGCCAGCGGCATGGCCCTTTACTAAAGCCGGGATCGAAGCATCGCTCAAGAGCAAAGCATTACGCGTTCAGAGCGTGGAGCAAAGCGGTGACACTGCGACGATGGCGTTTTCTGCCGTGCCGTTTGCAGTTCTGTTCGACTGGCTGACAGAGGTGCAAAAGAGCGCACATTGGCAAGTCGGGATAGCCAATATCAGCACCGGCAGCGGGCAACCCGATAGCGTCAACGCCAGCATCACGTTGCGGCAAACATCATGAAGCGATACCGATGCGTAAGCTAACGATCGCCTGCCTGTGGCTCATTGCTGCGCTCTTGAGCGTGTTACTCACTGTCTGCCTGTTTCTACCGGCAGCGTGGATCGCGCCGTTGTTAGAAGCACAGACCGACGGGCGATTGACGCTGGGCGATGCACAGGGTTCACTCTGGAACGGCTCCGCCTTTATAGGTGCTGCGCCAAGTGCGAAGGATGCCGTGACACCTTTATTGCCGGGGCGTTTTTCCTGGCGGGTGACACCGTTGATTCTGGTTGGTCGCGTGGACGTGACACTGGAAAATCCCGAAGTGTTATCGGAACCGATCGTCGTGCGCGGTAGCTGGTTGAAGTGGACTGTCAGTGCCGCAAGCATGGCCTTGCCCGCTGAGCGTCTGGCATCTTTAGGAGCGCCGCTCAACACCTTGCAGCCGTCCGGGAAATTGCTTTTAAGCTGGCAGGAAATGACATTTGAGCGCCAACTTAATGGCTTCGATTGTCACGGCCTGATGACCCTCGACATGCTGGCAATGACCACCCGCGTCTCCTCGGTCAAGCCGCTGGGTAGCTATCGGTTGACGTTTGACTGGCGGGGACAGAAGGCCGGATTAGTACTACAGACATCAGGCGGCTCGCTCCTGCTGGATGGCACGGGTACGTTGGAGAATACCCATTTCGCATTTTCAGGAACGGCGCAAGCAGCGCCGGGGCAAGAAGAAAAATTGGCTGGATTATTGAGTTTATTAGGTCAGCCGCGCCGTGAGAACGGTAAAAATATGATCGGACTAGAATTTACATCATGAAAAATACAACCCTGCGCGCATACCCTTTCGCCATCAAACGTTCTACACAGAGCGTTCCATTTCAGGCAAGCGTCAGGCATGCCGCCGCTGCGCTGGTGCTGTTGAGCTGTGTTGCTGCTGTGCCTACGCCTGCATTGGCAGCCACCGTAGACAATGGGACCCCTGTTAGTGATCATGCGGCGATGAATTTTGTCGGTGCCGATATCGTGTCCGTGATCAACGCAGTCGGCCAATACAGCAACGTTTCTTTCATTATTGATCCGCGTGTCAAAGGCACCATCAATCTGGTGTCCGAAAAATCATTGAGCAAAACCGCTGCGGTGGACCTGCTGGCTTCGATACTGCGATTGCAAGGCTACGTGATCGTCAAGGGCGATGGCTTTGCCAGGGTAGTGCCAGAAGCGGACGCCAAGTTGCAGTTGACCACTGGCGGTGTCGCCGTCAGAGGCGATCAGATGGCAACGCGGATTTTTTCTCTTAATTATGAATCGGCAGCAAACATCTTGCCGGTGCTAAGACCCTTGATTTCACCCAACAATACGATCAACGCCAATCCGGGCAATAACACCTTGATTGTGACCGACTACGCAGACAACCTGCAGCGTCTGGGCAAAATGATCGCCACGCTGGATGTACCGGCGGTCAGTGATCTCGATGTAATACCGATCCGCTATGCGGTCGCCAGCGATATCGCGGTCATGGCTAGCAAGCTGCTCGATACGAATGCTGGCACACCTGGCGGCGGTGTCGGCGATAGCAGCCGCATTGTGATTCTGGCTGACTCCCGGACTAATTCGGTGATACTGCGCGCACCGTCTGCCGGTCGCGCCAATTTAGCCAAAACGCTGATCTCCAAGCTTGATCAGCCGACCACGCAAGTGGGGAATGTTCACGTTGTGTATTTACGCAACGCCGACGCCGTAAAGTTGGCGCGGACTTTGCGCAATATGGTGTCGCAGGATACGAGTACCTTATCCGCCGCGCCTGCCAGTACTGCGACTACGGGCGCAATGCTGCAAGCGACGACTGCCGCAATAGCGCCCGTTACCTCTGGTGCAACCGGCGATATTGGCGCAGCCTCGCAGTCGTCAGGTGGCCACTCCGCCGGTTTCATTCAGGCTGACGAAACCACGAACACCCTCATCATTACCGCTAGCGAACCGGTATACCGCAATTTGCGCGGGGTCATCGACCAGCTCGATACGCGCCGTGCGCAAGTCTATGTCGAAGCCTTGATCGTGGAAGTCACCGATAAGCTGAGCGCCCAATTGGGCGTGCAATGGCTGGGTTTGAGCGGTAATAGTACGAGTGCATACCGGGTCGTCGGCGGCACCAGTTTTGCGACCGGTGGCGACAATATTGTCAATCAGGCGCTCGGTTTGAGCGCCGCTACGCCGACCGCATTGGCACCGAGTCCTGGATTAACAATCGGCATATTTCGCCAGATTGCGGGCAAAATCGGTCTGGGCGCATTGGCCCACGCTCTGGATGGCAAGGATGGCAGCAGCGTGCTATCGATGCCGAATTTGCTCACGCTCGATAATGAAGAAGCAAAAATCATCGTCGGCCAGAACGTCCCCTTTATTACCGGCTCGTACACCACCAACACCGGCGGCGCAACACAGAATCCGTTTCAGACCATCGAGCGTAAGGATGTCGGCATTGCCTTGCGCGTGAGGCCGCATATTTCCGAGGGCGGCACCGTGCGCATGGAAATTTCACAGGAAGTCTCCAGCATCGATCCGACCAGTGTGGCCAATCCTGCCGGGTTGATCACTAACAAGCGTTCGCTCGATACCAATGTCGTCATGGACGACGGCGAGATCATTGTCTTGGGCGGCTTGATTGGCGATAAGAAGGCGGGCGCGGTACAAAAAGTGCCGCTACTTGGCGATATCCCGTTTATTGGCAACCTCTTTAAATATCAAAGCAGTACCAGAGAAAAAACCAATTTAATGATTTTCTTGCGGCCTACCGTGCTGCGCAATAAAGAGCAAAGCGGTACTGTCGTGGCGGATCGCTACGACTATATGCGTCAGGCGCAAATCGCCGCCGATCCGGGCAAAAGTCTGTTGAATAATGCCGAGCCTGCGGTGATGCCACCTCTCGATGAGGGCGCTGCCTTTATGCGCCGATCTGCGCCCGTGCCCGTTGCCCCCTTGATTGACCGCACGCCATGAGCGAGCCAATCAATGCTCGACTATTACCGTATGCCTTCGCACGGAAATTCTGTTTGTTGGCACAGCGCCCGACTGGCGACAACAGCGCGCTGGCGTTGTGGGTGTGCGATACCACACCGTCGGCGGCGATTGCCGAAGTGAGCCGCTGCTTTGGTCCGATTCGATTACAGAATATGCCCTTGGAAGCGCTGCAACTTGCCATCGCCAAAGCCTACGCCGGGGCCGGTGGTGATGCTGCGCAGGTGGTCGATGAGTTTGAATCCGATCTCGATTTCGCCAAGCTGTTGCAGGACATGCCCGCGATTGCGGATTTGCTGGAGGCCGCCGATGACGCGCCGGTCATACGCATGATTAATGCGTTGCTGACCCAGGCCTTGCGTGAGGGCGCGTCCGATATTCACATCGAACCGTTTGAACAAATATCTATCGTCCGGTTTCGCATCGACGGCAATTTACGCGATGTGGTGCGCCCTAAAAAAGCCATCCACGCAGCGTTAATTTCACGCATCAAAATCATGGCGCAACTCGACATTGCCGAAAAACGTCTGCCGCAAGATGGCCGGATTACCTTGCGGGTGGGCGGCAAGCCGGTCGATGTCCGCGTATCGACTTTGCCAACAGGGCATGGCGAGCGTGCGGTACTGCGTTTGCTCGATAAGGAAGCCGGGCGGATGGACTTGCATCACCTCGGCATGAGCGATGGCATGCAGGAAGAATTCGGCAAGCTCATCGCACAACCGCATGGGATCGTGCTGGTCACTGGCCCCACCGGCTCGGGCAAAACCACCACTTTGTACGCCGCGCTGGGTCAGCTCAATACCAGCAACGTGAATATCTTAACGGTCGAAGATCCGATCGAATACGAACTCGCCGGTGTCGGGCAAACGCAAGTCAATCCGCGCATCGAGATGGATTTCGCCAAGGCCTTGCGTGCCATTTTGCGGCAAGACCCGGACGTCATCATGATCGGCGAAATCCGTGATCTGGAAACTGCGCAGATTGCGGTACAAGCATCGCTGACCGGTCATCTGGTGCTGGCGACCTTGCATACCAACGATTCAGCGGCCGCCGTGACACGCTTGCTCGATATGGGTATCGAGCCATTTTTATTGTCGTCTTCTTTGTTGGGCGTAGTGGCGCAACGGTTGGTACGAAAATTGTGTACGCATTGCCGTGTACACGACGGCATGCACTGGCAAGCGGTCGGCTGTTCGCAATGCGGTCACACCGGGTATCAGGGCCGTATCGGCGTCTACGAACTATTGCAAGCCACCGATGAAATTCAAGCGCTGATTCACCAACGGGCATCGGAAGCGGAGATACAAAAAGTGGCCCAACGCGACGGCATGACCACCATGCGCCAGGACGGTGAACGTTGGCTGCAAGACGGCACCACCACGCAAGCTGAGTTGCTACGCGTGACCAAGGAGTAGCGCCGTGCCAGCCTTCCGATATGAAGCAGTCGATGCTGTGGGCCACGCCACCAAAGGCGTGCTCAATGCCGATAGCGCCAAAGCGGCGCGTATCGCATTGCGCGCGCAAGGATTGTTACCGATCTCGGTGGACCTGATTGCCCAGCACGCCGATGCCCGATCAACTGCCCGGCGTCGTTTTGGGGAACATCTTTCGACGATAGAGATTGCCTTATTCACGCGCCAGTTAGCCAGCTTGCTGGAAGCTGGCCTGCCGTTGGAGCAAGCCTTGACGGCGCTGTTGGAGCAGGCCGAGCGGCCCTATCAGCGTGATCTGATTGCCTCCATCCGTTCTGATGTGACCGGTGGCGCGTCACTCTCGGCGGCGTTGGCATCGCACCCCGCCGACTTCGCGGATATTTATCGCGCATTGGTGGCCTCGGGTGAACAGATCGGGCAACTCTCACGCGTGCTCTCACGCCTGGCCGATTACATCGAACGGCGCAACGCGCTGGTGCAGAAAATCAAACTGGCATTTACGTATCCGGCGATCGTCACCGTGGTGGCGTTTGTGATTGTGATTTTTTTGCTGACGTATGTGGTGCCGCAGATTGTTGCGGTCTTTGCCAATACTAAACAGAAGCTGCCATTGCTGACTATCTTGATGTTGGCAATCTCTGACTTCGTGCGGCACTTTGGCTGGATCGTGGCGTTGATCGGAATTGCGGCGGCTTACGGTTGGCGCGTTGCACTAAAAAATCCGGCGACCAGGATGCGCTGGCATACCTGGCTCTTGCGTGCGCCGATATACGGCAAGTTTGAACGCAGTCTCAATACCGCACGCTTTGCCAGCACGCTGGCCATTACCACCGGCTCCGGTGTGCCGATTCTTAAAGCGCTGCAAACCAGTCGCGATACCTTGTCCAACGTGGCTATGCGGCAATTGGTCGATACCGCGGCGGCCAGCGTGAGCGAAGGCGTCAGTCTGGCGCATGCACTGGCACGCCAGCAGCACTTTCCACCGATGCTCATTCATATGATCAGAGCCGGCGAAGCCACCGGCGCATTACCGGCCATGCTTGACCGCGCCGCCAACGCGCAGGAGCAGGATCTTGAGCGGCGGGCCATGACCATCGCCGGGTTGCTGGAACCGGCGTTGATCTTGGCGATGGGGGTGGTGGTGTTGTTAATCGTGTTGGCGGTGCTGATGCCGATTATTGAAATCAATCAGTTGATACGTTAATTGAGAAAAGGATAGTCCCATGGGAATCGATATACGCCGCCTGGCGACACGTTTGCCCTCACTGCTCAGTCTGGTGTTGTTCATGCTGTTGTGTGCATGCGCTACGTATTGGGCAATGCAGTTTGTACGCGCCGCGCCAAGAACCATGGCAGCGCCGCCGCAGACGGAACAGGCGGAGATGAATACGTCGGACGCGATGAGTTTGTTTGGGGCACAAAATGTGGCCGCCGTTGCTAGCAACTTCCAACTCACCGGGGTTGTCGTGGCAAACAATATCGGGCAAAGCGTCGCGATACTAAGCATTGATGGCAAGCCCGCCCAAGCCTTTACACAAGGCTGGCAATTACAGCCGGGGGTGACGCTGCAAGAAGTTAATCGCGACTACGTGTTGCTGTCGAAAGGCGGCGTCATTGAGCGGGTCAAGTTGGCTGAAGTGATTATTCCTGTAATCGGCTTGTCAGCGCATTAACCTTAAAAAATTGCCTGGGTGTGTTGATATTTGAATGAAAAAAAACTCCGTTCGTACTGAGTAGCCCAACGGGCGTATCGAAGTAGTTGCATGCGTTTGTGATTCTTCGATACGGCACTTTGTGCCTACTCAGTCCGAACGGGATTAGTAGTACTTAACAAGTTTTATATGTCAATACGCCCTAATAAACGAGTGGGTTTTTTACACCAAAAAATGTAATTTCTGATCGCCAATCCCGGCAAATTGCGGAAACACTCTTTGCAACGCGGCGTCGCCCACACGCATGTGTTTCTCAGCCAGCGTTGCCAATACTGATCGGAAGTCGGTGGTGATGGCGAGGTCGCGGCCTTCATTCAGCGATTTATCGTCGATACCGGGCCAGTTGCCGTAAATAGTGCGTCCGCGAATATTGCCGCCTAGCAGCCACATCGCGTTGCCGTGGCCGTGATCAGTGCCGCCGTTGCCGTTTTCGCGGAAGGTGCGGCCAAACTCTGACATCACCACAATCACCGTATCGTTGAAGGCCGGGCCGAGCTCTTTTGCCAACGTGGTCAAGCCCTCTGCCAGTGGTCGTAGCCGGTTAGCTAGTTGACCTGTGCCATTGCCTTGATTGGCGTGTGTATCCCAGCCGCCGACGGCGATAAAGCCCAGCCGGATCGCCGGGTTGCTGCGCATTAACTGGCCTAGCCGGGTGGTGTCGATGGACAGTCCGTTGGGTAGCGGTGCGCCGTTATTGGCGGCGCGTTGTTCTGTGCTCGACAAGTCGGCGCGCATTTCCTTGCGTGCCGCTGTGCCGTCTCGAAATGCTTTGCCTAGCGTTGCGTCTTGTTCATAGAGCGCGTTGAAGGCGAGGTTGACGTCCGGCTTGTCAATCAGGGTGGGCTTGATCGCGTCACGGCCGGTGGACATGTTGGCGACAGTTGCTTTGCCGCTCAGGATGCGCGGCACCAATTCGCCTAGCGTCAATGCCTGCAATGGGCCTTCGTTATGCGGCATGGTCGCCAGCAGCCGATTCATCCAGCCGTCTGGCGTGTTGTGCTGACCGGGCGTGCCGGTTTCCATATAATCCTGCGCTTCAAAATGCGAGCGCGACATATCGGGCGAGCCGGAGGCGTGGATGAAGGCCAACTGGCCGCTATCCCAATACGCTTTTAGTGGCTGCAATGCCGGATGCAGACCGAAGTAGCCGGTCAGGTCGATGACACCATTCGCAGCCGCCGGACGCGCCACAGCGATGGTTGGACGGGCTTGATAATAATGATGGTCGCCGTGCGGCACGACCACGTTCAGGCCGTCTACTGCGCCGCGCATAAACACCACGATCATGCGCGGCGTGCCGTCACCTGCCTGATGGGGGCGTTGCAGGGGGGATCCGTAAGCCAGCGGTGTATCGACGGCTTGCGTAGCCGCGCCAGATTTGCTGGCAGGGGCGACCACGCAGCCGGATAGCCCGACCGGAATCAGAATCGCGCCACTGCCGAGCAGGCCGAGATGACCGATATTGCGGATAAAGTCGCGACGTTTCATGGCTTACCTCTTCATAAAATCAGGGCCGCCCAAAATCATGCCGGGCTGCAGATTGGCGGGAGCGGCGGCGATTGTGGCCATGCTGTGTTGGTCGAGCAGGGGCGATAGCGTTTGGATGAGTTGTTGCGGGTCCAGCGGGGCGTTATTGGCAGGCGGCTGTGTCTGCGTAATCGGCGATTTGCCATTGCTTAAGCTGCTGACAAAATTAATCCGCCGCAGTAAACCATCCGGATTGAGCCACGCTTGCTCAGAAAAGGTATACCCATCCGGGGTGAGCCAGCCATATAAAGGCTGACCGAGTTGCATGAGCGTGTTGTCCACCGGTTTGATATTCACCACCGGGATGTCGCCCGCGCGCAGCGCCGAGACCACAAACTGATACGGCGTCTTGAACTGGGTTTGATAATTGGCACGCGACCAGAATTGCGGGCTGTCGAATAAGCTGCTCAGCACCGCTTTGATGTCGCCGTTGCTGCTTAAAAAACGTTGGGTGAGTTTTTCGACCAAGATCGGATCGGGTTGGTCGCTGACAAAATATTGCACCAGTTTGGTGGAGATAAATCGCGCCGTAGCGGGTTGCCGGGCGAGGATGTCGAGCGCTTGTTCGCCTTCCTGTTGGCCGCCCGGGCCTTTGACACCTTTGATGGTCTGGCCGAGGAAAACTTTGTCGCCGATGTCATGGCGGCGCGGGTTGAAGATGAAGGTTGGTAGCGCGTCATCGGTGTCATTCTTCATTTCTTTGGCAGCTATCGTCCAGCCGCTCAGTATCCGCGCCAGCGCGATCACGTCAGCCTGGGTATAGCCGCCATTGACGCCCAGCGTATGCAGCTCCAGCAATTCCCGCCCGTAATTCTCGTTTAAGCCTTTAAAGCGGCCTTTGGCTTGCGGGGTATTGACGCCGCTGCTAAGCCAGTTATCGAGGTAATACAGCATCGCCGGATGATGCGCGACGGCACCCAGAAGCTGGCGGAAGTTGCCCAGGGCGTTCGGGCGCACGACATTTTTTTCATACTCGCCAGTCCAGTAACGCACCCATTCCTTGCCTTCGAAAACATTGAAATGATTGAACCAGAATTCGGTCATGACTTCCTGCAACTGGCGCGGACTTTCGGTCGCTTGCCATAGCCGCGCTTCATGGGTTTGAAAAGTAATTTCCTTGTTGGCCCGTTGCCGCGCCTGATTTTTCTCTTCCGGGGTCGCGGTATTGGGCGGGAACGAAGGCGGGCCGTATTGCTGATAGAGCTGGGTCGTTGTGAGTTGCCAGGTCGGCAAGCTGGCAAGCTGCTCGACTAAAG
>NZ_JBRIIQ010000094.1:0-14911 GCF_052976905.1 Glaciimonas sp. GG7
CGGTGATAGCTTCTCTAAGCGCCCGGTTCATCGAGCACGAATCGATGGTCGGTTCGTATTCGATAATGCCGCTGTACGCACGCGTGTCCAGCAACGCGCCCTGCGGCGTTTGTCCATACCAGTCTTTAGTGCCGCCACCGCGAATCTGCAACGCAGTTCCGCTACCGGCGGCCAACAGAATCTGATCCCTGAATTGTTGTTCGTCCATCGGTCCGCTTGTGATCTCGTTTTTCATAATTCTTCGCGTCTTCTTTTTAGAATCTAGGCAAGTCAGGGAATTTTATTTGACCGCGCTGGACGTGCATTTTTCCGTACTCAGCACAGCGCTGCAAGGTCGGAATCGCCTTATCGGGATTTAATAAAAATGCCGTATCGAAGGCGCGCTTAACACCAAAAAATGCTTCCCGTTCCAGCACAGAAAACTGCACGCACATCGAATTAATTTTTTCAATGCCAACACCATGCTCGCCGGTAATCGTGCCGCCGACTTCCACGCACAATTCCAGAATTTCAGCACCGAAAAGTTCAGCGCGATGAAATTCACCCGGCACATTGGCATCAAACAAAATCAGCGGATGCAGATTGCCGTCACCAGCATGAAACACGTTCGCGCAGCGCAAACCATGCTTGTCTTCCATCTCCGCAATGCGCAATAAAACCTGCGCCAGATTCTTGCGCGGAATGGTCCCGTCCATACAATAATAATCAGGCGAAATACGCCCCGCCGCCGGAAAAGCATTCTTGCGTCCGGACCAAAACCGCAAGCGCTCTTCTTCCGATTGTGAGACCTCAATCCGGGTTGCGCCACTGGCGGCAAACACCGCGCTCATGCGACCGATTTCTTCTTCGACTTCTTCGGCGGTCCCATCGGACTCGCACAATAAAATCGCCGCCGCATCGATGTCATAACCGGCTTTGACAAACGGCTCCACCATGCGCGAACTGGTTTTATCCATCATCTCCAGACCCGCCGGAATAATGCCGGCAGCGATCACGTTAGCGACCGCGTTACCGCTTTTCACCACGTCATCAAACGAGGCCATGATCACGCGTGCCAACTGCGGCTTGGGAATCAGTTTGACGGTGACCTCCGTCACAATGCCGAGCATGCCTTCGGAGCCAACAAAGACGGCAAGCAGATCCAGACCGGGCGCATCCAATGCCCCATCAGCACCACCACCAAGTTCAACAATATCGCCCTCAATAGTGACCATGCGCACGCGTAGTACGTTGTGTACCGTGAGGCCATATTTAAGGCAATGCACGCCGCCCGAATTCTCTGCAACATTGCCGCCGATAGTGCACGCAATCTGCGACGAAGGATCCGGCGCATAGTACAAATTATGGATCGCAGCAGCGTCCGAAATCGCCAGATTACGCACACCCGGTTGCACAACCGCCGTGCGTGAATACGCATCCATGTTGACGATGCGATTGAGTTTGGCGGTTGACACGACGACCCCATCGGCAATCGGCATCGCGCCGCCCGACAAGCCAGTCCCCGCACCACGCGGCACGATAGGCACTTTCAGCTCGCGGCAAATATTGAGGACGGCAACCACCTGCGCCTCGTTTTCAGGCAACGCCACCACCATCGGCAGTTGCCGATAAGCGGCCAGACCGTCGCATTCGTAGGGGCGGGTGTCTTCTTCATTGAACAAAACGGCGTGCACCGGCAACACAGCACGCAATGCAGCGGCGACCTGACGTTGCCGTTCGGCGGTAAAAGCGGGGGTTTCTAATGATTGTGCAGGGGCGTTCATGTGCATCCTATGCGGGCTTGGGGCTGGCGGGATTGGCGCAGTGTGTGAGCTGAACTAAAGAATAAAGCGAGTTACCGATTATGCACTGAAGGCAAAATAAATAGCCTTAGTATTCTTAAGCAGGAGATCCATTACTTACCGGGAAGTATAGCGAAAATGCTATTCATTTATCGCGCTTAAATGACATCTGCGCCTGAAAACCTTATGCAGATAGGGTGAAATGTTTTCATTTGGCACCGAAGCATGCGGATTTACGCAAAATCGTCCCGGCAACGAGCCGGGACGATTTTGCAGAAGTTCTTAAATCACAGCATGCGAACGCACAGCAGCAAGATGCTTTTTCATCTCGCCAATCGCCCGCGCATGACCATCCCCCTTGCGCAGCGCGACGCTAATGGACAAGATATCGATCACCACCAAGGCCGACAGGCGCGAAATCGTCGGCGTATATAAGTCGGTGTTATCAAGCGATTCGGCGATCAGCGCCACGTCGGCATGCTGGCAAATCGGACTCTGCGAGCCGGTCAGCACGATCACTTTCGCCCCCCGCTCTCTGGCGATACGGGTGATGTCGATCAACGATAAGGTCGCCCCGGTATTCGAAATAGCGACCATCACATCGCCCGCTCGCAACATGGACGCGGTGATCAATTGCTGGTGAGAATCCTGATTCGCGCCGCATGGCACACCGAACAGGGGAAATTTTTGTTGCGCGTCCAGCGCAACAACGCCCGATGCACCAAAACCGAAAAACTCGATCCGAGCCGCCGCCGACAAAAGATCGACGGCCGCTTCAATCGCTTGCGGGTCCAGACTGTTACGGGTGCGCTCCAGACTGGTGATGGTGAAGTCGAACAATTTCGCCGTGATGCTACGCGGCGTGTCGTCAAACGACAGTGCCGCATGCGTGGTCGGCATGCCCAGTACCAGACTTTGCGCGAGACGGATTTTTAGCTCGCGAAAACCGCTGCAACCGACGGTGGCACAAAACCGTAAAATCGTCGGCTCGCTTAACTCCGCCTTGCGCGCTAATTCCGCCAGATTGGCGTCGACCACAAAGTGCGCATTGGCGATGATGAACTGCGCCAACTTCAGACTGCCGCGCCGCAGGTTGGGCAAGGCACGGTCGATGACCTCCAGAATATTGCGTGCAGCGTCAGCCGAAGCGCCCTTCTGTGGGGCGATGGTTTCCGGGTTGCTGGTATCGGCTTTGGACATCGCGGATCTTTCTTTAGGTAAATAGGCCACCACTGGTTGGTCTGACATTGTAAGTCGTTGGAGTACAACGGCGAATATCAAACTCGATAGCAACTGATCAAACCAACACTTTCCCCGGATTCAGCAACCAAAACGGGTCCAGCGCCAGCTTAATGGCCCGCATCGTCGCCAGTTCAGCGGGTGTCCGTGTCAATCCCAACACGCCGAGTTTTTTACTGCCGATCCCATGCTCAGCCGACACCGAACCACCCATTTCACCCGTAATCCCGTACACCACATCCTGCACTTCACGCGCAGTAGTGGACGGCCAGTCCGGCTCATGCACCACGATGTGTAAATTGCCGTCGCCCAGATGACCATAAATCAAAATCGTCGCTTGCGGCCATTTGGCGCGCAAAGCGGCTTCGCAGCGCTCGGCTGCTTCACCCACGTCGGCAATCGCAAAACTGATATCGAACGAAACCCGGCCCGGAATATATCGTTGGTACTCACCCGGCGCATCGCGGATGGCCCAGAATGCCAGCGCATCGGCCTCGGTCGTCGCTAACGCTGCATCTTCCAGAATCCCGTCTTCGAGCTGCTCGCCCAGAAACGTTTCGAATGCTTCGTTCTGACGCACCGGATCAGCGCCGCTGCTTTCCAGCAGCACGTAATAAGCGTGACGCTGCGCCAGCGGTGCGCGCATGCCCTCCATCCGCATGGTCACAAAATCGTGATAGCCGGGCCACATCACTTCAAACGCCGAGACCCCGGCTGGCAAGCTGCTTTGCGCGCGCGCTAGCAATGTCGTCAGCGCCTCATAGCTCGGCACGCCGCACCATGCGGTCGATACCGCTTGCGGCTTTGGTCGCAAACGCAACACCGCACGGGTGATGATGCCCAAGGTGCCTTCGCTGCCGATCAACAGATTGCGTAAATCGTAGCCGGTATTATTTTTGATCATGCGGTGCCGACCGCCGATGATGCTGCCATCCGCCAGTACCGCTTCAATGTCGAGCGCCTGCTCGCGCATCATTCCGTATTTAATGACCCGGTTACCGCCCGCGTTGGTCGCCAGATTGCCGCCTATGGTGCAACTACCACGTGCACCGAGGTCCAGCGGAAACAGGAAACCGGCCTCATCGGCAGCAGTTTGCACCGTTTGCAACGGTGTGCCCGCCAGCACCGTCATGGTGCCGGACACCGGATCGATCTCCTCGATGCCATTGAGTAGTTCCAGACTTAACGCCACTTCACCGCCATGCAAACACGCGCCGCCAACCAGCCCCGTCAAGCCGCCTTGAGTGACGACCGGCTGGCGATGCGCATGACAAATCTGCATCGCCAGCGCTACTTGCTCAGTGCTGCGTGGACGAATTAAGGCGATCGGCTCAGCGCATGGCATGCGGCTTGAATCGGCGTTTTTGCGTCCGGCAAATTCGTGCGGCAATAACACTACTTGCGCGCCGAGGGCTGCGCGTAACTCACTTACAACCGCATTTATCACCGCAGGAACGCTGGAAATTTCACTGGTAGTCATCGTGCATCCTCTCAAATAGTCATGCCCGCAAATCACCAACAACACGGGATAAGGCCGCTAGATTAGCCCAAGCATTAACGTTAGTCCAACTATCTTTAATGTTGCAATGCAACAGCAATTTATTCAAAATATCCTATTGACATGCTAATAATTCATCAATAACATTAGCCTCACTAACTTTAACAAACAATCCAACGGGAGCAACAAACAATGACGCAATGGTCCGAACCTCGCCGTTTCGAAGTCGATGTCGCAGCTGGCGTCATGCGCGGCACTGACACGCTGTATCAGAAACGCTTGCAAGACCTGGCTGGCCTGTATGCCGACGGCGCAGCCTTCGATGCGCTGCTCTCTACGCAAGCGCAGGACGTGGTGTATGACGTCAGCGATTTTCGTCCGAATAGCAATGCCGGTGACTTGATCACTGGTGTGACCCGCATGTGTGCTGGCAAAGTCGGCGATGAATTTTTTATGACACGCGGTCACGTGCACGCCATTGTTGACCGTCCAGAGCTGTATTACGGCCTTAAAGGCCACGGCCTGATGCTCATGGAATCGCCCGACGGCGAAACACGGATCATTGAAATCGGCCCCAATACCGCCTGCTACGTCGCCCCGCATTGGATCCACCGTTCGGTCAACATCGGCAGCGAGGACTTCGTGATGCTGTTTTGCTACCCGGCAGATTCCGGCCAGAATTACGCCATCATCGAACGCGCGCAAGGCATGAAGTTGCGCATCATTGACGATGGCGCAGGCGGCTGGCGCAGCGTTGACAATCCTCTGTACCTTGCCCGCTCAAGCGCCGACGTGACGGCGTTAATCGACAGTACGGCGGTCAGCCAATGAGGATGACCCCAGCCCTGCGCCCGACGTTTTATTTCATCGGCGTGACCACCACCCAAAGCTCGATCATGAAAGTGTTCCCGGCATGGGCGCAGCATTTAGGCTTGGGCGATGTAGAAATCAAAGGGATTGATTTCCCGCTGTATACCGCTGCGACGGCCTATCGTGAAACTGTCGCCTTCCTGAAAAACGATCCGTTGTCGCTGGGCGCGTTGGTGACGACCCATAAAATTGATTTGTACGCAGCCTGCCGCGATCTGTTCGATGACATCGATCCCTTTGCTCGGGTGATGGGCGAAACCAGTTGCCTCTCCAAACGCAACGGCAAGTTTCTATGTCACGCCAAAGATGCGATCACTTCCGGCATGGCGTTGGACGGATTTTTACCGACACAGCATTTTGCCAACACTGGCGCTGAAGTATTTTCTATCGGCGCTGGCGGCTCGACCATTGCGCTCACAGCACATTTGATGCAGCCTGCACGGGGCGCAAATCGCCCTTCCAAAGTCATCGTCTCGGACCGCTCACAGCACCGTCTTGATGAGATCACACGCATACACGGCCAGCTCAATCTTGGCGTTGCCTGTCAATACGTGCGCACCGAAACAAGCGAAGAAAACGATGCCGTTCTGCTGGGCCTGTCGCCCGGCGCGCTGGTCATCAACGCCACCGGGCTAGGCAAAGATGCACCCGGTTCGCCCTTAAGTGACGCGGCTATTTTTCCGTCCAAGGCAATCGTCTGGGATTTGAATTATCGCGGCGCCTTGGTGTTTCTCGATCAGGCCCGTCGTCAGGCGCAAGCACGTCAGTTGCAAGTCGAGGATGGATGGACGTATTTCATCTATGGCTGGACCCGCGTGATCGCCGAGGTATTTGATATTGCCATTCCTATTGGCGGATCAGAATTTGACGCAATTTGCCGGATTGCGGCCGAGACAGGCAAACCCGTTCCAGCATTGGGGGCAGGTTTGAGGTAGTCGGCAGTTTTATCGTTTTTACCAGCAGTCATACACATAAATATAAACAACGGAGACCATCACATGAACCATCAAAAACGTACTCTCGGCCGTATCGCTGTGGCGATTGGCGCACGCCGCTTGCTGGCACTGGCTGCCACTACCCTCGTCGTTGTTATCGGATCGAGCTCGGGCTCAGCATTCGCAGACACACCGGCCACATTCAAAATCGGCGTGTCGATGAAAACCATCTCAGCGCCCTACTTCGCCGCCCAGATGGAAGCCGTCAAAGCACGCGGTAAAGAACTCGGTTTTGAAGTCATCAGCACCGACGCGCAAGGCAAGCTGCAAAAGCAAATCTCGGACGTCGAAGATCTGGTCACCCGTGGTGTCAAGCTACTGATCATTAACCCGGCGGATCCGGAAGGCATGGTCAACGCCGTCAATAATGCCACCGCGCATGGCGTCAAAGTCATCGTCATTGACAGCGCCCTCGATCCAAAAGCCAACTATGTCACGCAGGTCACCTCCTCCAACAGCGCCAACGGCACATTGGTCGGCAACTGGGTGGTCGATCAAATCGGCAACAAGCCATTGAAAATCGCCCTGATCTCCGGTGAAAAAGGCAATCCGGTCGGTCAAGACCGTCGTGTCGGCGTTCTCGGTGGAATGATGGAAGCGCAACTACGCAAATTCGGTAAAGCCGACGTCACCGTCGTCGGGCAAGGTTGGGGTGCCTGGAATGACGAAGGCGGCTTAAAAGCGATGGAAGATTTGTTGGTCGCCAACAAGGATTTCAATATCGTCTTGTCTGAGAATGACAGCATGTTGTTAGGTGCACGCCGCGCCATCGAAAGCGCTAAACGCACCGGCATCATGTTGGTCGCCGCTGCCGATGGACAAAAAGAAGCGCTGGTGTTGATCAAGGCTGGCAAATACGGCGTCACTGGTCTGAACGATCCTGCATTGGTCGCCCGCACAGCGGTGGATCTGGGGATCAAAGTTGTGCGCGGTGAAGTCAAGGATGTGCCAAAAAATACCTACACAGCGCCAGCGGCCATCACCAAGGATAACGTCGACAAGTTCTACAATCCGAAAGCCGTGTTCTGACCTTTGAAGCGCCATACCCCACCGTTCGGACTGAGTAGGCACGCAGTGCCGTATCGAAGATGCACCGAAGCATGCAACTACTTCGATACGCCCTACGGGCTACTCAGTACGAACGGGTTTTTAAACTCAAATGTCAATCCGGCCTGATCTGCCATGTCTTCGCACTGATCCATCCGATCAGTGCGCATCCTCATTTACTCTTCACTGGAGACCAACCTTGACAGCACTCTTATCGCTGGAAGGCGTCGGTAAACACTTCGGCGGCGTGTATGCCTTGCAGGCCGTGAATTTCGATATCCGCGCCGGTGAAGTGCATGCGCTGGTCGGCGAAAACGGGGCTGGCAAATCGACGCTGATGAAAATCATCGCGGGCAATTATCAGCCCGATGTCGGCTTAATCCGTCAAAACGGCCAGCCGGTGCGTTTTCGCAATCCCCGCGACGCGTTAGATCAAGGCGTCGCCCTCATCCATCAAGAAACCGCCTTGGTACCGGATTTGACGGTCGCCGAAAACGTCATGCTGTGCCAATTGCCGGGACTAATCCGTTGGGATGCGATGTTTAAGCGCGCCCAGGGGTTGATTCAGAGTCTGGGTTTCGACATCGATCCGACGGCCATCGTCGCGACTCTTTCAGCGGCGCAGCGCCAGGTGGTTGAAATCGCCAAGGCCCTGAGTCTGAACGTGAAATTACTCGTACTCGATGAACCGACAGCATCGCTGGCTCCGAGTGACGCCATGCGGTTGCTCGACATCGTGCGCGGCTTGCGTGCACGCAATGTCGGCGTGGTCTACATTTCTCATCGGCTCGATGAAGTATTCAATATTGCCGACCGCATCACTGTTTTAAAAGATGGGGCGGTAGTCGATACCGTCATTCCATCTTCCATCAACATGGACGGATTGATCCGCCTGATGGTCGGTCGTCCACTCAAAGCGCTATTTCCGCAGCGTGAAAATGTCAGCATCGGCCCGGTCGTGCTCGATGTTGAAAACCTGACGCGGCGCGGTACGGTACAAGCGGCGTCGCTGCAAGTACGCGCTGGCGAAGTAGTCGGTTTAGGCGGCCTGATCGGGTCCGGGCGTAGTGAATTGGTGCGCCTGATCTTTGGTGCTGATCGCGCCGATTCCGGCAGCGTAAAAATTGAAGGTAAAGACGTTACACCACGTAGTACCACCGAGGCAGTACGCGCCGGTATCGGGCTGGTGCCAGAAGATCGCAAAGGTCAGGGCGCGGTATTGTCGATGCCGATCCGCATCAACGCAACCATGGCGCACTTGCGCGATGTCTCGACCTGGTTCGGCGGCCTGCGTCTGGCGCACGAGCGGCGTACGGTAGCCGCCTTGATGGCACGGCTGCGCATCAAGGCCCGCGATATGCAGGCCGATGTGTCCACACTATCGGGCGGCAATCAGCAAAAAGTCGTGCTGGCTAAATGGTTTCACGCACAAGGCAAAGTCATCATTCTGGACGAGCCGACACGCGGCGTTGACGTTGGCGCGAAAGTGGAAATCTATACCCTGATCAACGACCTCGCCGCGCAAGGTATGGCGGTGCTGGTAGTGTCGTCTGACCATAATGAATTGATCGGTCTGTGCGACCGAATTTTAGTGATGGGTTCGGGCCAGTTGCAGGGCGAACTGCAACTTGCCGACTTTAGTGAAGCAAACATCGTTTCGATGTCGCTAGGCTTGGGAATTTCATCGCAGCAGCCTGCATCCCCGTCTCAACCTCAGTCCCATCACGCCTAACCTGAATGCACATCATGAGCAAAATTATTGTATCCCCTCTGGTTAGCAATCCGACCGCAAACAGCGCCCGCTCCAACGTCTGGTCGCTGGTGGTGCGCTACAACACCGTCCTCATTTTGGTGATCTTGTTAATTGCTGCGTCGCTGGTGTCGCCAGACTTCATGACCGGTCCGAATATTTCTAACGTGGCGCGCCAGATCGTCAGTGTCGGCATCATGGCGATGGGGATGTTACTGGTGGTGCTGACCGGCGGTATCGATCTTTCGGTCGGATCAGTAGCCGCGCTGGCGAGCGTAACGACTGCCCTACTCATCCCCGAATACGGTTTACCTGTCGCCATCGCTTGCGGCCTGGTGACGGGTGCTGTGTGCGGCACGATTTGCGGCACGCTGATTTCACGCTATCGTCTGAGCCCATTTGTGGTCACGCTGGCGATGATGACGGTGGCGCGCGGGATGGCGCTGATTGTCTCCAAAGGTGCGCCTTCGATGATCGACGATGCGGGTCAGGCGTTGCTCGATTTTGGGCGCGACACCTGGTGGGTGGTCCCGCAACCGACGGCGTTGATGCTGGTCATCTTTGGTCTGGGCAGTTTGTTTCTGGCGCTCACACGGGCTGGTCGCATCGTGCGTGCTATCGGCTCCAATGAAGAAGCGGTGCGCCTCTCGGGCGTGCCGGTTGGTCGTCACATTATGTTGGCGTATGTGATTTCAGGGATGTTGGCGGCCACTGCCGGCATTATCTCAACGGCCCGGGCTGGCGTAGGCGCACCGACTATCGGCACGGGTGACGAATTAACCGTGATTGCCGCGGTCGTCATCGGCGGGGCCAGTCTGGCTGGTGGGCGCGGCACGGTATTAAATACGTTAGTCGGCGTGATTACGTTAGGTGTTATCGGTAACATCATGAATCTTGCCAGCGTGCCGGGCTATCATCAGCAAGTCGTCATGGGCGTGATCATTATTATCGCGATTCTGGCGCAACGCGGTACTGGCGTACTACGCCGTTAAATTGGACACAAGCATGCATCAAGAATTCACACTCGCCATCGATGTCGGCACCGGCAGCGTGCGTGCCGCGCTGGTCGATGGGGCTGGTCAGGTGCTGGCACTGTCAGCGCGTGAACACGATCAGATCGTGCCGCACTTCGGCTGGTCCGAACAACGCCCTGACGACTGGTGGAGCGGCATGTTAAGCGCCGTGCATACCGTTCTGCAAGCCGTGCCCGGCGCACGCGAACGGATCGCTATGGTGGCCGCTTGCGGTCAGATGCACGCCACCGTATTGATCGATGCCAACGGCGCACTGACACGCCAGACTGCGCCATTGTGGAACGACAAACGCACGGTCTCGTTGGTCACCGAATTTGAAGCACGCAACGCGCCTGCCGATTATCTGGCGCGTACCGGCAATCCCCCCACGCCTGCATGGCCGGGCTTTAAGCTGCAATGGATACGCGACCACGATCCTGAGGCTTACCATCGCGCAGCCGCCGTGCTGATGCCGAAGGATTATCTGAATTTTCGCCTGACGGGAGAAGTCGGGATGGACCGCACCGAAGCGGCATGCAGTTTTCTGATGGACCCGCGCACCGGAAACTGGTCGCAGCAAACCTGCGATCAACTGGGCCTCGACATCCATAAATTGGCGACCATCCGCAATCCGCTTGACATCCTCGGCCATATCACGCCGCAAGCAGCGGCTGCGACCGGCTTGCGCGCTGGCACGCCGGTGTTGGTGGGCGGCGGCGATTATCCGGTCGGCTTGCTAGGCTCGGGCGTATGTCGCCCCGGGATGGGATCGGAAATGCTGGGCACTTCTTGCATCGTCACGCTGGTGACGGATCAGCCATTACTGGACCCGGCCATTTCTAACGTCGGCACAGTCGAAGGCGGCTGGGGCGCTTTTATGCTGCTCGAATCGGGTGGCGACGCGATGCGCTGGGCGCGTCGTGCCTTGCATGAAAAAACGCTCAGCTATGAAGATATCGTCGACAAAGCCAGTCTGGCTCAGGCCGGATCAGACCGTCTGTTTTTTATGCCGTATTTATCTGGCGAGCGCTTCGGTGCGCACCGCAATGCACGCGCTCAGTTTTTTGGTATTGGCGCAGCACACGGTCTGGAACATTTACATCGCGCGATTCTGGAAGGCGTCGCCTTTGGCGTCAAACGTCACATCAACATCATGGAAGCGGTCGCCGGGCGCAAGCTCGAACGCTTAGTCGCCTCTGGCGGCGGGGCTAAAACAGAACTCTGGCTGAAGATTAAAGCGAGCGTCTACGACATCCCGATTCTGGTCCCGAAAGAGACCGAATGCGGCATCATCGGCTGTGCCGCGCTGGCCGCAACAGCCAGCGGGCGCTATGCGAATCTGCAAGCTGCTGCCGATGCGTTGGTAGCTTACGAAAAAGAAATTTTGCCGGACCCGCGCTGGGCCGCAACCTATGCCAGGATGCTACCGGTATTTGAAAAACTCTATCTCCATTCACAAGCTATGTATGACGACCTTGACGGACTAAACGAATGAGAAAATGCGCGGTTTTATTTGATATGGACGGCACCTTAGTTGACAGCGAACCGCTGCATCTGAGTTCGATGGAGGTGGCGCTCAAGCAGGCAGGCGTGCAGATGCCAGACAGCTTTGCGCATGACACCACCGGCTTATCCATGGCTGCGGTCTACGACTTGTTGCGTCGCACGTCGACTTTGCAACTGAGTTATGCCGAGTTGATGACGGCTAAATACACCAACTTTTTGAGTCGCGTGCACGAAATCAGCATGCGCCCCGGCGCTGCTAACGCCATTGTCGCCGCACGCAAGCTGGGTCTGGCGGTGGCGGTCGTATCGAACTCCGAGCGCATGCTAGTCGATGCCAGCCTGACCAAAGTCGGCATCATCCGGCCCGACATGATCACCGTCACGCGCAACGACGTGCGTACCGGCAAACCGTATGCAGAACCGTATCTGCGTGCAGCGTGGTTGCTGGGTCTGCGCGCTGATGAATGCATCGTGGTCGAAGACAGTGCACCGGGCGCTGCCGCCGGTCTGGCCGCTGGCATGGTCACGGTGGGCTGGCCTGAGCCGCATCGTCAGGATGTTATTTTTCCTGCCGGGACCGAACTGTTTAACGGCCCCGACCTGGCTGGCTTCTTGCAGCAACTGATCAACCGCTATACCTAACTTTACTGACTGAGGACTGCGCCACATGTATCTCGATAAATTCAAACTGACCAATAAAATCGCCGTCGTCACCGGCGCTGCCCGCGGCATCGGCTTAGCCACGGTTGAAGCACTGGCCGAAGCCGGGGCGCTCGTGATTCTTACCGACATGAACGCCGACTTGCTACGCGACTCAGTGGCAACCTTGAGCGCAAAAGGGCTTAGGGTCGAAGGCGAAGTACTCGACGTGAGCGATGCCAAGGCGGTGCAACGGGTGCACGACGTGATCGTGGCGCGTCATGGGCGAGTTGATGTACTGGTCAACAATGCCGGTATCGCGATCTCGAACCATCCGGCGGAAACAATGGCGGATGAAGTCTGGAACAAGGTCATTGATGTCAATCTGAACGGCTTGTTCTGGTGCTGCCGCACGTTTGGCAAAGGCATGCTCGAGCGCGGCAGCGGCGCGATTGTCAATGTCGGTTCGATGTCGGGATTTATCGTCAATCGTCCGCAAGAGCAGGCCAATTACAACGCCTCAAAAGCAGCTGTGCACCATTTGACCAAATCGCTGGCCGCCGAATGGGGTGCGCGCGGGGTGCGGGTGAATGCTGTTGCGCCGACGTATATCGAAACTGACATGAACACTTACGTTTATCAAGAGCCGGAAATGCTGCGCCATTGGGTGGGTGGCACGCCGATGAATCGTATGGGCAAAGCGGATGAAGTGGCGTCGGTAATTTTATTTCTTGCCAGTGAAGCGGCCAGTCTGATGACGGGTTCGATTGTGTTGGCTGATGGTGGCTATATTTGCTGGTAAGAGAGAAAATGAAAACACAGGTTCGGATTGAAATATTTAGAGAACCGTTAGCGCAGCGACTGGCTTCACCAGAAGCGGCACCGGGACCGGGCGAAGTGATTCTGTACTGGCTGGGTCAGGCCGGTTTCATCATCGACTTTCCCGGTTACCGGGTCATGCTGGACCCGTATCTGTCCGATTCGCTGGCACGTAAATATCAAGGCACGGCCTTTCCGCACCAACGCATGATGGCAGCACCCATCTTGCCGGAACAATTGCAGCGGCTTGATCTGGTGATGTGTACGCATCGGCATACCGACCATATGGACCCGGATACGCTGCAAGCGCTGGCGGCGCGTTTTCCGCATATCTCATTTTTGGTTCCGGCGGCATCGATCGCCGTGGCACGTAAGCGGTGCGGCGTGGAGGATCAACGCCTCATTGCCGTCAACGTGGGACACAGTGTGGAACCCTTACCGGGACTACGCGTGCGACCGCTACCATCGGCGCACGAAACGCTGGATATCGATACGCACGATCAGCACGAATGGCTGGGTTACGTGATCGATGTCATGGGTGTGCGCCTGTATCACTCTGGCGATTGCATTCCTTATCCTGCATTGGCGGGCAATCTTGCCGCGATGGCCCCGCAAGTGGCGTTGTTGCCGGTGAATGGGCGCGATATGGAACGTAGCGGCAATGGCGTGCCGGGTAACTTTACGCTTGATGAAGCGATTGCATTGTGTCGGGAGACGGCGATGCCGGTGATGGTGGCGCATCATTACGGGATGTTTGATTTCAATACGGTTGCGCCGGATCGGATCGATCGTCGCGCACAAGAAGAGCACAGCAATGGGTTTGAGATGTTGCGTGCCCAACCGGGTTGGGCACTGCGTTTGACGGCAAGCGCCTAAAGCTTACTGAACGTCTTTCTCATCCAGTTAATAAAGATCGTCACTTCGGGCCGCTCATAAGGTTTTTGTTCGTAGACCAGATAGTAGGCATGCGGCGGCGAAGTCAGGCTGATATCAAACAGCTGTACCAGCTCGCCATCGGCGATCATTTTTTGCGCAAAGTGTTTACGCGTTAAACCGACGCCATAGCCGTTACGAATCAACTCCAGCAGCAATCCCAGATCGTCGGCACGCAAACCCGAAGACGGCTCCGGCCAATCCAGTCCGGCGGCTTCAAACCACGGTTGCCACGGCTCAAGGGCTGAGCGTAGCAAGGTGGCTTTGCGCAGGTCAGCCGGGGTGCTTATGCCGCCGATCTGACGCAGATAATCCGGCGTGGCGACCGCGAATGCGGGTTCGGCGAAGAGCTTTTCGGTCGCGGTATTGGGATATCTTCCGGCACCAAAACGGACTTCAACATCGCTTTCCGAGAGACTCAGATCATAGAGCGGTACGGACAAAAATATCTCGACGACGATATCCGGGTACTCGGCGATAAAACTGCCTAAATAGGGAATCAACAAATAACGGGCGAAGGTCGGCGGGACGGTGATTTTGATGCGCGGCTGGGCTTGGGTACCGCGATGCGGCATCGGGAACTCAATTAACGTGCGCAGCGCATTGCGCACGACATCCAGGTAGCGCCGACCGAACTCTGACAAGTTGACGGTGCGTCCATCCCGGCTAAACAGCCGCTCGCCGACAAAATCTTCCAGCAGCCGAATCCGGTGCGATAGCGCTGACGGCGTGATGCACAACTCGTCGGCGGCGAGCGCAAACGAGTGGCCGCGCTCTCCACCGCCGATGGTTTGTTGCTGACGATCTCTAACGCGCTATCG
>NZ_JBRIIQ010000095.1:0-14618 GCF_052976905.1 Glaciimonas sp. GG7
ATAGTTCAGCGGCCAGATGCACGGTTGTACCCAGCCCGGCGTGGCCGTAAGACAATTTATTCGGATGCGCTTTGGCGTAGGCAACCAGTCCCTTGAGATCGGTGACCGGCAGCGTCGGGTTGATGGCAATCACAAATGGCGCGTTGCTCAGCAAGCCTATCCATTGAAAATCGGTGACCGGATTATAGGGCGGCTTAGCGCGTGAAATCGGTGCCGATACGGCCGTTGAACCGGTCGCCATCATCAATTCGCTGCCATCCTTGCGGGCTTGCAAGAAACCGAGGGCGACCGTCAAACCGCCTGCGCCGGGCTTGTTGTCGATGATGATGGTGTTATCCATTTCTTCACGCAATGCACTGGCAAAAATGCGTGCAAAAGTGTCGCCCGAACCACCCGGCGGAAAGCCGACCACGATCTTGATCAGTGCATCAGACGCGCGTGCTTGCGCCGGGCCGATATGCAATACCAGGCTCGAGAGCGCGACAGCGGCGCCCTGAATAATATGGCGACGCTGAAGCGACGCGGGGATGCGATCTGTCATGGCTGGTTTACCTTTAGCGATGGGAAGCGGATGCCGGTACAAATGCGGAGATTTAATTTGCGCCGGGAAGTCTCATAATTCGTGATATCGAATTTATATTCCTTATTTCGAAAAATAATAACACGCGATTCAAGGTATGCTTATTTTTAAATGCAACATGCCGCGTTCGCACGCATACAGCGGCGCATATCGGAGGAAATTAAAAATGGAGGAACAGCAGGAAAGAAAGACAAGCAGAAAAAGCATAGAGAAGAAAAATCAAGGATGCCGCAAACATGTTGCTGCAGCATCCTTACAGCGCGAAACCATCAAATCGCTTTGACGTCTTGCGCGACATAGACCTTAACTTGTTGGTTCAGAGTATGGTCTGGCGCGACACGGTTCAAATCAAAGGCATACACATTGGTGCCAACGTTAAAGTTCCAGGCAAATGATTTGTCGCCGGAAACAAACCGGACCGTTTGGCCGCTGGTGACATTCACATACTTAGTAGCCGGTGTGATATTGATAGTTTGCGTTGCTGCCTGTGCTGATGCCGCTTCACCAAGAAACTTGAGCTGTGGCTGTGCTGCAAACGATGATGCGCAAGCGACGGCAAGCAGCGATGCAACGAGCGATGAGCGCAATGTGGTGGTGGTGGTACGCGTAGAGATAGTGTTGCTGGACATGATGAACTCCCTTGAATGTTTAATGCGGTAACAAAATAACGACTTTGATTTCTTAACCCTATTTTTTGAGTCAATTGTTGTATCGACAAAATGAATTATACGCTTTAGTTTGCATGCAAACATTTATTATGAAAACTTCTATGATAATATTTTGCATACAAACAAATAGAGGAAAACTATGAATGAGACCATCCCCGAACACGACCGCGACTTAATGCACCTGACCATGTCCCTCGGCCAATTAACCCGCGCCTATAAGGTCGCCGCCGATCAAAATGTCGCCAATTACGGTTTATCGCAAGCCACTGCATGGCCGCTGGTGATGATCGCCCGGCTCGGCAACGGCGTGCGCCCGGGTAGCGTGGCTGAAGCATTGGGACTAGACCCGGCGTCCGTGGTCCGGGTGATCGATCATTTGATTACCGCAAAATTAGTCGAACGACGTGAAGATCCGACCGATCGCAGGGCGAAGTTACTCTATCTGACCGACGAGGGAAGTTGTCGCGTACTGAAACTGGAAGCGGCGCTGCTGCCATTTCGGCGGCAATTGTTTACCAATGTCGATGACGCCGACATCGCCGCATGCTTGCGGGTGTTTGATGCGTTGGGTAGTGCGCTGGCAGCGGGGTCGGCGCGCCTGTAAGTCTGTATGTAAGTCCGTATGTAAATTGCATTCGGGGCGACTTGCGCGCCCCGATACCATCTCTACGGCAACATCCGTTTCAACGTGCCATCTTTAAGAATATATTGGTGATATAAGGCCGCCGCCACATGCAACCCCACCACGGCGATCAATACCCAGGCGGTTATCTGATGTATATCGCCTAACTGGTCCCCAATCCAGGAATCCTTCGCCGACAATGCTGGCAGAGGGATGACGCCAAACAACTGCACAGACCAGCCGCGTGACGATGCGTTAGCCCACCCCATAAGCGGAAGAGCGACTAATAGCAAATAAAGTAAACCGTGCGTTGCGCGTGCTATGCGTTGTAAAAATGCTGACCCACTCTGCGCTGGAATAGCTGGCCGATGGGTCAAGCGCCAGACCAGACGCATCAATACCACCAGCACGATGAACACACCGACCGACAAATGCCAACTAATTAATCCAACCGGTTGCGTATCGTGTTCCACATCGGGCATAAGCCACCCAACTGTATATTGGATCACGAGCAAGGCTACGATGAGCCAGTGAAATAGCTTGGCGGGGGCGGAATAGGAGCCAGAGTTTGTGGTGTGCATTTTTTACTTTGCGTGCGTTGGAAATTATTATTGTAGCAATATAGATTGATGATCGGCGTCAATCTGTACAACGATTTATACAACGATATCGACATGTTGCTGTGAACCTGTCAGGACTGAGAAACACCATGCGGCGAAGGTGACAGCATCTGGTACTTAGGATTGCTATTCGCACTCTGCGAATGTTTCTGCATTCGCCGACTGGCACCAAAAATCTCATCGGCTATTTATCCCGGTACGGGGACATCCTGCGCGTGTCGTTCAAATTTCATCCTCATTAAAGTAATGCAACGCATGACGCGCATAGTCGATTGTTTGATTCGTCAAACAATGTATTACTTCAGGCAGACATAGCCTACTCAAAAAGGTCCGCGGGAACTTCAGTAATGTGCGGTGCAACGCCTAAAGCAGCATTGCACTGCCTCTCAACAACATCAGCGACACGCGCCATCATTGCAACGTCTGCACCTTCCTGCATCAACGCGGTGGTCAGTGTTGGTAATGCCTGCAGACAGGCATGTGCAAGACGTTTTAGCTCATTGGCTACTAAGCGCGGCTTGAGGTTATTTTCATGCGCCAACTGCGCCCAATCGCAGGCAGTAATCTTTGTCGGATCGAAATTATCCCCAATCGCCATCGCCAGAGAGTCTTCCAGCCCGGCACCCACAAAAACAAGCGTACTAACGAGGTCATACATGGGCGTCAACAAGAGTCCACGGACATCGCAAAAAAAACTGACGTTCTTTGCATGCGCATCAGTGTTCCCGATAAGTACTTGAAAGATCACCCAACGAAGAAATACCAGTTGAGCCAGACCCGGCACTGGTGTGTTGCTTTTGTCACCCAGCAGCCTGAAAAACCGCTTGAGAGACGCCCCATCACGAATATAGCGTACGTATTCACCATCCCCGTGCGGACGCTCGTACTTAAAATCAACGGAGAGTCCTAACGCCTGACAGCCGTCGATACAGTGCAGGCGTTGCACCTCAAGCTGTCCTGCGTTTGCAGTCTTCAGTTGTCGGTCAAAACGTTCAATCACCAATACTGGCTCAGGAACATGCTTCAGGTACGCCGTTGCCACAGGCAAGCCAAGTGAACGGGCCAGTCGCAAACACATCAACTCATTGGTCGTCATGCCTGACAACAGCGTTCGAACAGGTTCAGGTTTGAGAATTAGCGTTGAGGCCAGCGTCGGGTCGTCCACAAGAAACCATTGCCCGGCGCGTTCGTAGACCGCGAGTTTGTCTTGATAACCGGCAATAGACAGGCGTATCTTGCCGTCCCAAATGGTGAACGGCGCGGAGGGTCGCAGGCGAATACGTTCCGACAATTCGGCCTCTGACAACAATCTCGGTACCGCGTCGAATCTTCTTTGGTTTTCTTCAGGCAGAGAGATGACCAATGCCCCCGCTGTTTCTCGCCCGAGAGCATACAAAAGTCCCGGAATATTTGCTTTTGAGACTTTATTGACTTGCGCCGCATCGTCCAGCGCCTGACCTTCCGGCAGTAAATTCTGAAAAAACTGACGGACTGCAGCGCTGTGCTGGTCAAGGGTTTCCGGGATTTTGTCAGAGAGTGGATTTAACGGCAAAGACGGACATAGTGCAAACCGCCCATCCCACCCTAGCCAGGTTTCGGCATACTCAAACGCAAATCTCCCCGTGCTGCCGTCATACGACAACTCTCCGATTTTTCTGCCCTGTGCCCAGACAATGAGCTTCATTCGAGGTTGTCGCTATGCGCTATCTGATGACGGATTTTCTCCCGGCAAGTCGCCGGAACCGCAAAAAAGCTCACGCCAAGCGCATCTGCAATCTGTAGCACTTTACCAATGCTCACCCCCGGCCTACCGGCCTCAACATCTACCAGAGTCTGCAAAGACACCCTCGCCACGAGTGCGGCATCACTCATCCGAAGGCCTGCTTGTGTGCGAGCCGCTTTAATTGACTTGGCCACGACTGAGACCGCATCAACAAAAGGGTCTTTGGGAAATTCCGTTCGTTGTATTGTTTTCATATGCCCTACTTTTAATTCTAAGATAGTGGAATTATAGATCTCACTTAATCTAATAAGCTATTTAATTCTGTAATAGCAGAATTAAATAGTTTATTGAGAAAATATTCTTATTTAAATCCACAATAGCAGAATTATTTAAAGTTCATAAGTGAAAAATTTATTTAATTCTACAATAATAGAATTAAATAGCATGCCGATCTGGATATTTTCACCTCCGGGTCTCGGTCAATTCTTTCAGCACGCTGGCGCTCTATAGCCAGCCGGGCAAAACTCGCCTCATCAGCGACTGAAATATCAGCGTAGTTTCGTGGCCTTGATCGATACATTTACTCCACTACAGGCGGCCTTTAGTGACGATATTCCTTCTATATAGATTTCAAATCCACCTACACTATCTATTCACAAACCCATTCACACAACAATTCAATCCCATGTAACCCCACGCCCAAGCCATCCAAATCCGACTATCCGCTGGCCCGCGATCAGCACCCCAACTCATGACAGATATCGGCGTAAGCCAGCCAACAATCTCTCGTGCACTGACCGAGCTGAGTAACCACATCGTGCGCATAGGTGCTGCGCGATCCATTCAGTACGCGTTACGCGACACCATGCGCGGATTGCCAGACATCTCGATTCATCGAATCGATGCAGAAGGTCGGATACAGCAACTGGGAACACTCGTCCCAGTCCGTCCGGAAGGGTTTGTCATGTGCCAGGCCGACGGCGTGAACTTACACAGCGACGGCTTGCCATGGTGGTTGTCGGACATGCGGCCCCAAGGATATCTGGGCCGGGCTTACGCAGCTCGCCATGGTGCACAACTCAGGCTACCGGAGCGGCTCACTGACTGGACCGATACCCACGCCGTGCGGGCGCTGCTGGTGCATGGGCATGATGTTGTCGGGAATCTGCTGCTCGGCGATAGTGCAAGGGATCGCTTTATCGCCACTCCCGTTCCCCATCCAATCACCCAACGACAAAAAGCCCGGGAATATGCCCGGCTGGCACTAGAAACCGTCCACGGTGAAGTAGCCGGATCATCAGCCGGAGGCGAGCAGCCGAAGTTCACCGCCCGTGCCATCACGCCAGACGGGCCTCGCTACGTGATTGTGAAATTCAGCGAGTTGGAAGAAAGTCCGGTCAGCGAGCGCTGGCGCGATCTGCTGTTGGCCGAACACCTGGCCCTCGACACGCTGCGCGCAGCCAACATTGCTGCCGCCAAGACGCAGATCGTTGACCACGGCGGTCAACGCTTCCTTGAAGTCGAGCGCTTTGATCGCATCGGCGACCTGGGCCGACGTGGGCTGTTCTCTTTGTCGATGCTGGATGCCGAATTCATCGGGGCAAGAACCGGCGGCTGTAGTGACCTGCATTTGAAACGGGGTGGACCAGCATTCCAGCCGATTCTCGGCCAGGAATAACTGCAACTGAAGGCCCTCTCAAACCAGCATTAGCTGTAAATGAACCTGCATTTATCCGCACCGACCTGCATTCCATCGCCACGAACCAGCATTATCTGCAACTGACCAGGATGTTCAACACCGCCTTGGTATCTGCCTCGATTTCGGCCAGCACACCCAGCCAGTGGCCGATGACTCGCTTGACGCTCGCCGCCGGCTGGGTGTCGCGCCAGACCGTCAGGATGCGCTGGTAGCCGACCAGATCGGCCCGCTGCACGCAATACGCCGTCGTCATCTGAGTTGCCTCGATGTCGGTGAATGCTCCGGGGGGGGGCGGCTGGCCTGCTCCAGCAGGCCGACCTGGGCGGCAGTGTTGCTCTGGATGCTCCGCAGGTGCTCGATGATGAGCGGCAATCCGGTCGGATTCGGCCAGGCAAGGATTTCGATTTCCTCGGCCGTACCGGTGCCGGTTGCGATCCTCAATACATCGTGGACGCCCGCTCCGATCAAGTCCGCCTTTGGGATATTCGTATGCGTCCACGGGAACAGCTCCTGTTTCTGTGCGACCAGCATGCGCAGGTCCTGCTTGAATCCCTGTTCCAGACCGGGAGGCGGTGCCTCCTGGTTGTCGGCCTCGACCATTTGCCAAATCCGCTCGATGTGGTCCTCCTGCTCGGTGCTAAGAAACAGGCTGATGTTCCACGCCAGGCAGCAGCTCATGACCGCCTTCTTCCGCGCCTCCAATTCTTCCACGAACAGGACGTGCGGCAGCATGAAGGACGAAAAGCAGGACGCGACTGTAAATTGTTTGAATTTCATAGGCAGAATCAGATGGGCAGGCCAGCGGCAAGCATCCGGTCGCGCAGCTCCGCAGTGCGCGCCGGTTCGAGTTTGTTGTTGAACAGCGCACGGATTTCCGCCGGCTTGGCGTCGAACTGTTCGACCATGTCCTTCAGCCTGTACCCGTGGCGGGTCAGGGTCGGCTCCAGATCGTCAAGCTGGCGAGACAGCACGGTTTCCACCAGCGCGGCCGTGACAGGCTTCTCGCCGGTCTGATAGCCCGCTTCCAGTGCCAGTGTCAGGTGCAGTTGGACTTGCAGCGGTGTGCGCAGCTTGGTGGCCAGGATATCGATGGCCTCGCCGTTCAGGATCGACTCGGGATCGGTGGTCGGGGCCGAGCTGGCACCAAGCAGCCACAGGATGTATTCGCGCTGGCTGCCGGCGACGCCATCGAGCGTGAAGATGTCGGTGCGGTAGCCGATTTCCTCCATGGTCGGGCGGCGCAGGTCGTTGCGCAGCTTCGGATGGCCGGCCAGAATCACCGACAGCCGGCCGCCTGCATCCTCGACCACTTCCATCAGGCGCTTGAGGCCGATGAGGGTGTGGCCGTTCAGGTCGTGCGCTTCGTCGACGAACAGCGCCACGGGCCGCTTCCCCTTCTTGACGATCTCCTGCAATTCCCGCTCGCGCTTCTCGCTCTGCTTGGGGATTTGCACCTGTTTGTCCTGCGTCAGGTCGTAGTAGAGCGTGGAGATCAAGGTGGCCAGTTTGATGCTGTGTTTTTCCACCGACAGCGACTTGGCGACAGCCACGCGGTTTTCGTCTTTCAAAATCTGCTGGAGGCGGCGCAGCGTGACCGTCTTGCCGCTGCCGACAACACCGCACAGGGCGATCAGCCGCCCCTCAAGGGTCGCGCCTTTGATGTCCTTGATGAGCTGCTTGTGGTGATCGGTTTCGTAGTAGCCGGCCTGGCTGAGCGGCTGTGTCAGCCCGTAGTACTGCATCACTTCAACTCGCATGGTCCTCTCCAGTCTTCTTGTTTCGGAAATAATCTCGTATGCGCGCGAGCACGACGCTGGGTGTCAGCGTCTCGCTCAGCACCTGGTCGATGACGGCGCGATCCTCTTGCGACAGCTTGGCCAGCGGCTTGGCCAGCTCGTCCGCGTCAGCAGTCGTAGCTGTGCTCGGCCTGGAAGCGCACAGCTGGCGGTTGCCGGCGCAGACGCGGCTGGTCGAGGTGCCAAAGTGTAAGGTACTGGTTGACCGTGCTGCGCGTAAGCACGCCTTGTGGCGAGCGTACCAGCCCTTGCGCTGTCTCGACACCATATTCCTCTAACAGCTCGATGGCGCGCTTCGTGGACAGGTGGCGGCCCTGCTTGTTGGTGGTGCGCAGCTTGAGGGCGGCGACCAATTCGCAGTAGCGCTCCAGCTCCGATTTCGGCAGCACACGCGGCTTGCCGTGATCGGTGCGATGGATCACGCGTGGCTTCAGAAAATCCTTCAGGGCGCGATACACGGACGTGGTGGAGATGCCGTACAGTTCGGACATGGCGCGCACCTGCGCGGCACGCTCCGGACTTTTGTGAGGCAGAGGGTCAAGCCGCTGTCGCAATTGCAGCAGCGATTCGACCGGGATATGCTTACGCCACCCGGCCGCCATCGCTCTCAGCCTTGTCGAGATAGTTGTAGAGCGTGGATTTTGAAATTCCCATCATCTTGCAGATTTCTTCAACGGTATGGTTCCGTTCCCGATGCAGTTTGACGGCGAGCGCGAGCTTGACAGGATCGAGTCATTTCGGCCGCCCGCCCATGCGGCCGCGCGCGCATGCCGCGACAAGTCCGGCCTGTGTTCGCTCGCGGATCAGGTTCCGCTCGAACTCGGCCAGTGCGCCGAACAGGTGAAAAACCAGCTTGCCGCCGCTCGACGTGGTGTCGATGTTTTCTTGCATGCTACACAGCCCGACCTTGGCCGCCTCCAGCCGCTCGACCAGCTCGATCAGGTTCTTGAGCGACCGGCCCAGCCGGTCGAGCCGCCAGATGACTACGGTGTCGCCGGCACGCGGCATGCTCATGAGGGTGACCAGCCCGGTACGATCCGCCCTCGCACCGCTCGCCATGTCCTCGAAGACGCGCTCGCAGCCGGCCGCCTGCAACGCATCGCGCTGCAAGTCAAGGTTCTGGTCGTCGGTCGAGACACGGGCGTAGCCGATCAGCATGGTGACTTGTCCAATAAATCACGAAAATTCAGTATAGCTGGACTTTGAATATTGGAAAGGGATTGTGGATTGTCGTTGTGCTTGAGCTATCAGCCGTTCGCTGACCGGACGCGGGAGTGCAACAAACCCACGTTTGTTGGACCGGTTGGGAAAATAATTGACTTTACCAATGTAATACGTACACTGAGTAGGTCCTACATTTCACTTCGTTCCAATGGAAATCATGAAACCAAGCACCGACAAGCCAATGACCGTCCGCCTTCCGGCCGACCTGGCCGGTCAGCTCGAAAAGCTCATCCAGGCCACCGGCCGGAACAAGAGCGCGATCACCGTGGCCGCGCTCAGGGATTATGTGGAAGCCGAGTCCTGGCAAATCCAGGACATTGAGCAAGGTATCGCGGAAGCGGACTGCGGCGAGTTCGCAAGTGCCAGCGAAGTAAATTCTTTCTTCGCCAAGTATGGCGGTTAAGTGGACCAAAACCGCGCTGGCCAACCTCGTCGCCATCGTGGAGTACATCGAGAAAGACAACGCCGAACGGGCAAAGTCATTTGCGCTGGAAATCCAGGCGAAAACAAACAGCCTAGCCGCGTTTCCCGGCATGGGCAGGCCTGGTCGCGTGATCGGTACTCGCGAGCTGGTAATACACCCCAACTACATCATCCCATACCGGATGCGTGGGGACGTGGTTGAAATTTTGCGCGTTCAACACGTCGCCCGGCGCTGGCCCCGGCATTTCTAATTCCCGTCTTCAATGCGCATGTGGCAGTAGACACCGTTGGAACCTGCAAGAGAGGAAAATATGTCTACAGATAATTTGCATCCGGTTATGCAATATGGCCTGCGCCAGTCGGAAGCGATTGCATGTTTGCGCCTGCAAGGGCACAAGCAGGCTACCGTGGTCCTGCTGTATGCCGCTATCGATCAAATGGCGTGGCTGTCTGTCGAAGGGGAAGAGGCTGGGAACAAAGGCTTCAAGGAATGGGTTCAGAAGTACATGACGAACCAAAATCCTGCGTTGCTATCAGGTGCATCGGCCGCAGATCTATGGGGCGCTCGATGTGGAATTTTGCATACCGGTGCGCCGGAATCCAACGAGTTTAAGAATGGAAAGGCCCGGCGGATCTACTATTCGTCAAACGTCGGTCAGGTCACAACATCCGATGCCGAGGTGCTTGTTCTGTCCCTGGAGTGGCTAGGCACTGCATTTGCGTGCGGACTTGCCTTCTTCTTGGAGGATTTGAAATCCGATGCAGGCAAGGATGCAAATGCACGCGCCAAGCTGGCGCGGATGCTCATTGATCAGCCAGCGTAGCTACTAAGGAAATTTTCGATGAACTTGAATTTGATCTATGCCGACATTGAGGATCGTCTCGCGCCACAGCTTGATCTTGATGCTTGGGAACGAACCGCTTACTACCACTTGCTTCGTCATACGCGACTTGAGGGCAAGCAGTCGGCCCTATTTTCAATAGGGCTCCTATCAAAGGTGATTCCGCTTAGTGACTTCAAGGTACGAGATGTTCTTCGAACCCTGGATCGGAAGGGTTGCACCAAGAATCTCGTAACCCGAAGAGGCTATGAAGTTACGGTGTACCTACCAAGTGAAATTCCAATCTTGACTGATAGCGTCAAGGTCGAGTCATCAATTGACATTGAACACCTGGACTTTTTTACAGGCAGGACATACTTGAGTTCATTATTGGAGCGAGAGGGGAGATGCTGCTTTTACTGTTTAGCTAACGTAACAGAAGAAAATTGCGAACTTGACCACGTCGTCCCGCAGCTGGCCGGTCACGACAATTCCTACAAGAATATCGTTGTTTCTTACCACTCTTGCAATCGAAAGAAAAGCGGGCAGCACGCCCATGACTATCTTCGAGCAATTTATCGGCAAGGCTTACTCGGTGATGAGGAACTTCGCTTGAGGCTTCACGCCCTTGAACGGCTTCAATCCGGCGAACTGGTGCCAATTTTATGAATGTGCATGAGAAATCCACAGGGCAGCCTTGCTGAGCCAGTTCGAGTATTCACTTGCAAATAATGCTGGTTCGCGGCGATGGAATGCAGGTCGGTGCGGATAAATGCAGGTTCATTCGCACCTAATGCTGGTTTGAGGCGGCCTTCAGTTGCAGATATTCCTGGCCGAGAATCGGCTGGAATGCTGGTCCGGCGCGTTTCAAATGCAGGTCACTACAGGTAGCTGGTCAGTCATTGCACGCCGCCTTGCCGCTGAAGGTCACATTCGTCCCGAGGCAGCCGCTGGCGCAGATCTGCTGTGGGCCTTTGGCATCCTGATCGGCAACACCGATATGCACAACGGCAACCTGTCATTCATGGCAGACCATGGTCGGCCTTACGACATTGCGCCAGCCTACGACATGACCCCAATGACCTTCGCGCCCCGCAGTGGCGGAGGCCTGCCAGCCACCCTCTCCGAGGCAACGATTCACGCCTGTGTGCCTAACGCAACGTGGCGGCGCGCAGAAGAATTAGCGCGCGCGTTCCTCGGCAAGGTCATGGCAGCCACAGAGTTTAGCCACCGATTTGGACCGTGCATCGCCGCGTTGGAACAACATATCGAGACCGCCAGCGCCAAGATCGGACGGCTGGGGTGAGTCTGGCGCAGGAATTATTGATGCACTACGCAGAGACAACTCAGACCAAACGGGCCTTAAATCTACCACGCCCAAGATATCTACCACGGCCATGATTGACATCATGGCCGTGGTAGATATAATGACCACGATAGCAACCAAGGGCATCAACCATGTTTCCATCTTCCCCATCCAAAAGCCGAGGCGAGAACGCGGAGGCTTTCGTAGCCGATCTATTCCAGGCCCACGGCTGGGACGTCGATCGCTCGCCAGAATACGAAAGAAAACATCCCGACCTGCTGTTCCGAAGGGACACGCAATGCTTTGTCGTGGAGATCAAATCACTGGCAGAAGGACGCCCCGATCGCGTCATTCCGATGCTGTCGCAAGCCATCCTGCAAGCACAAACACATGCTTTCGATGCGGGCAACGCACAGCCTCTTGCCGTGATCTCTGTAGAGAATGCATCGCAGTCCCTCTCCAAACAATTCGCGTCGTTTGCTGAAGAATACGCGCCGAATGTCGCCGTTGGCCTCGTTTCCAAGAATGGACTCAGATACTTTAGAGGGGCGGGTCTGGAGGAGCTGAATGCCGAGCCGGAAGCGCTACGACGCTACGCAAGCGCACCATCGCATCAACCCGCCAATCTCTTCTCGGATCTCAACCAGTGGATGCTCAAAGTACTGCTGGCCCCTGAAATCCCCGATCACCTGCTACAAGCACCAAGACAGCAGTATCAAAGTGGTACCGAACTTGCCGAGGCCGCCCAGGTATCGCCCATGAGCGCCTCCCGGTTCTTGCAACAACTACGCAACGAAGGCTATATAGACGATGCTTCGCGCTATCTCACTCTTGTGCGGCGTCAGGAATTATTCCATCGCTGGCGCTCAGCCGTGATGCGCTCTGCACCCGAACTGCCGATGCGTTTCCTCATTCGCGGCCCCATACAAAAGCAAATCGGCAGCCTGCTGGCAAGTCATCAGGGCGCATCTTGTCTGGGGCTATTTGAGGCAGCCGAAGCATTAGGACTCGGACACGTCAGTGGTGTACCGCCCTATATCTACGTGCCAAAGCTCCCGCGACCTGACGACAAGCAATGGCGAGCGCTGGCAGCCGCCTCCCCTTCCGAAATGCCAGACCTCATCGTCCGACAAGCACTGACACCGAAATCGGTCTTCAGAGGTGCCGTCCACCAAGATGGCTTGATCGTTTCTGATGTCATCCAGGTATGGTTGGATGTCGCCCATCACCCCGCGCGTGGTGAAGAGCAAGCCAACCTGATCTATGAAAAAATCCTGCGTCCGCTCACAGGCAACTGAAATGAACGACCAGGACGCACTCGCCAAGCTCGCTCAGGCACTCTCCCCATGGCGTGCCCATCTCGTCTTTATCGGAGGATGGGCACATCGCATCCACCGATTTTCCCCAAGAGCCAACAAGCTGGAATACCAACCGGTATTTACGCGCGACACTGACCTGGCATTTGCCAACAAAGCGCCCATCGAAGGCGATATCAAAGCCGCCCTGATTGAACAGGGCTTCAAGGAGCAGCTAGCCGGAGAACACAAGCCGCCCGTGGCCTACTACACATTGGGCGAAGAAAACGGCGGCTTCTACGCCGATGCCTCACCGTCTTGCGCTTACGAATAACTTCGGGATGACGGTTGTTGTGCGAAGCTTAACGAACGCCTTTCTCCGATATACTAGCCACGAACTACCACAGTGACACTTCCCACTATGCACCGACTTAAAACCTGCGTCCCCTGAACGGCAAGCAACCGCGTAGCATCGTTAAGCGCACTTCCAGAATTAACTTCAACAGGAAATAATATGTTGCAAAGATTGTATGCACACAATTTTCGTTGCTTTGAGAATTTCGAGTTCAATGTTGAGCTGGCACATTCAAGCTTACTCATTGGCCGTAATGGAAGCGGCAAGTCCACACTCGCTGCGGTCCTTGAAGTTTTTCAACAAATTGGCCGTGGAACAAGCAAGATCAGCCAACTTATCGGGCCTCGCGATTTTTCCAATGCCAGAACTTCCTTGCCGATGCGTTTGGAGTTGGACGTCAAACTCGATGACCAGACATTCTCCTATAGTGTTGGATTGGAGCTCCCCGAAGGATTCAGAGACCTGCGTGTGGTTGATGAAGCTCTTCGAGTAAACGGCGCGTCAGTCTATGTTCGCAAGCATGCCGAAGTAGCGCTCAGTCATCAGTCGGGAGCTGCCGCCAAAACAAAAAACGACGCGCAATTCAGAGTAGATTGGCATCAAATTGCGCTACCGCTCATCCAGGAGCGCTCTGATAAAGACCCCTTACATGTGTTTAGAAAATGGCTGGCGCAAATGGTCATCCTTGCGCCACAACCTCGCCAGATGGGGGGCGAGTCGCGTGATGAAACTTTGCAACCGGTGCTCGACGGCACAAACTTCACCGATTGGCTCGCAGGTCTGTTAGGGCAATTTCCGGCGGCCTACGCAACCATCGACAGCTATCTGCAAGTAGTGTTGCCGGATTTACAGGATTTTCGCAATGAAGTCGTCGGCAGTGAAAGCAAGCGACTACTCGTCAATTTTGCGCGTGACAACGCAAAGCTCGCGTTACGTTTCGACGATTTGTCCGACGGCGAAAAATGCTTTTTTCTATGCGCCACAATCTTAGCCGCCAATAAAGCTTATGGTCCGTTGTTCTGCTTCTGGGATGAGCCGGATAATTACCTCTCATTACATGAGGTCGGACACTTCATTGCAGCCCTACGTCGTGCATTTCAAAATAAGGGGCAGATTGTCATGACCTCGCACAATGAAGAAACCATCTTAAAATTCTCTGACGAAAACACTTGGTTCATGGGACGGAAAAGCCATTTAGAACCAACCCAAATCCGCACATTGGCAGGACTGCGCAGCGAAAAGAAATTCGAAGGGGACCTGATTCAAGCATTGATTTCCGGGGAGCTGATGCTGTGAGTAACAAATTCTTACCGCACCTGCTGATCCTTCCGGAAGATGATGCCAACCGTGAATTGGCAAACGGATTTCTGCTTGATGACCGCGTACTTGAGAGAAACATTCAGGTACTGAAACCGGCAGGTGGCTGGAAAAAAGCTGTAGAGAACATTAACAACTATGGACTTCACGTTCACTCTCAACGACGACT
>NZ_JBRIIQ010000096.1:0-14472 GCF_052976905.1 Glaciimonas sp. GG7
CGACGACTTTCCGTTTGCGCGCCTGACCGCGCAGGATGAAGATGGCGTGCAGTTAGCACAGGTCGAAGTCCGCTCGACCTTTATCCTCACTAAAAACAGTGCCACCGCATGGATCGATGGCGGATTCCGCAAACCCGGGTAAGCATCCTTGTGTTAAACATAATAAATGGCGTTGTCGCAAAGAACTATTTTTCGAATCTACAACATGACTAATAGCAAATTCTAAAATTAACTTGCCATTAACCCAGCCATCACCATATATCCTCCATAGGGTTGCTGGCGGGATATCGCTTATCCTTGGGTAGTGGTGTATCCTCCTGCATCCATTCTGAGCGAGGCATCGGGCACACGATCGCCAGCACCAACATGAACGCCAACGCGCAGATTCATGGGGCAACGTCACTGTCCTGAATCGAACGAAACGCATCCACAACGGGCCTAAGATCGTATGAAAGATTATTACGCCGTTCTCGGCATTGAGAGCAGTGCGCCGATTGGCGCGATAAAAACCGCTTATCGCAAGAAGGCGTCCGAGTTTCACCCCGATAGAAATACGTCGCCGGACGCACCGGCGCAATTTCGGCAAGTACAAGAAGCCTACGATGTGCTATCGGATGCCACTAAGCGCGGCGAATACGACGAAAACCGACGCCGCAGCTTGCTGGAAAACCCGCTGGAAACAGCGCAACAAATCTGGACCACTTATATAAACAAGGTTTTGCAATGATGCTCTCCGCCTATTTTGAAGATTTGACCAAAGCCTATCAGGCTGAACTGGAAGATTTACGTAGCGATTCCGAGGGTAATGACATCCTCAAAAGCCGCCTCAAAGCCAAGCGCGCCCAGTTTGCGTTGATGATGCCGATGATCGATAGCGCGCCTGAAATGGTGTCGGTGGCGTTTCATGGCGGCATGAGTTTCCCCAATCCGCATGCCATGGTGTTGCTGTCGACCAACGAACCGGAAGAGTTTCCGGCCTGGGAAGAGATCGCCAAAGTCGTCGAGTTTTCGTCATGGGCAGAACCGTTGGTGGAGATTGCGCTCAAGGAAAGCGGCGGCGAGAATTTTCTCATCACCACCGTTTGCCTCGAATATCTGTACGAAAAAAGTAACGGTAACTATCACGGCGAGTACGCGCACCAATCTGGTATCGATGAATCGGACGATAGCGTCGATGAAGTCGAACGGGACGAGGAGCGCAATACCGATCTGGAAACAGAAGGCGCAGATTGGCTGGCCGAGCAAGGTTTTGATCGTCACTAAGATTCCCACTCAACATTTTCTACAAAGCAAGCCATGACAAACGCGCTCATAGTAAAAGCAGCCAGTCTGATCCGCGACGGTGATATTGCCGGCGCTGAATATGCGCTGGTCAATCTGGCCGAAACCGAAGGCGATTACGCTTTAGTTGCCGTGCTGGAAGAAATGCCGCCGAAAGATTTGCTAGCCGTCATCCGCGAGTACGACACCTCGAAAGAATCGGTGGTCAACTTGCTGGTCACGCCGGAGCAATTCGCGCGCGCGGTGGTCATCGAAAAACTCTACGCCGATCACACTCACGTGCGTTTGCGCGGGATGATGAATTCGGTGCTGTTTCGGGATGACACTAAAACTGGCGACTTTATTGAAGCCATCGCCGAGCGCGAAGGCGGCTATGAAGCGTTTATCGACTATCTGTCAGACCGCGACGAAGAAGTCACCCATTTCGCCGCCTTTGACACGTTCAACATCAATTTCTCGGAAGAGCGCGATGTGGTCGAAAAGGCCGAAGTTGCCGATCGCGACTGGAAAGAACTGACCTGGTTGCTCAAACATGAGCACGAAGATATTTTTGAGCAAGTCTGGCCCACGCTGAAAAAGCGCAGCATTGAGCGCAAACGGCGCGAAGCTGAGCTTGAGCGCCTAGAGCAACTGGAAGCTGAGCGGGAGTATGAAGAGGACGAACCAGCGCCGGTCAAAGCAGCCGTCAAACCGAGCACGCCAATTGATCCGTCCGAGGAATCTGCGCTGTAAGATCTGTACAGCCTACGCACAGAAAATAGAACGTCAGACAGGGCGGATATGCAGCGTATCGGCCCTGTTGCTTTGATCGTTCCAATCGTCACTCAACCGTAGCCACCTTTTTTACGCACAATCATGTCCGATCACAATCGCACTATCGCCACGGTCGACAAGCGCCCTTTTTTTGAAAAGGCGCTCAGTTACGGCGCACAAAATGGCATCATCGATCATGCAAAATGCCAGGCCATCATTAGCGACGGTGCAAAAGGATCGGTGCAGATCGCCAATTTTTTCGGTGCCAGTCATCTGCATACCGATCTCGACAATGCGCGCAAACGCATGGTCAATCTGATCAGTTTGTTTCTGGAAGAAAGCTGTAACGGCGATCTCGAAAAAGCCGCCATATCCCTGCGCGATAACAGCTTTCTGTCGCACTCACGCGGTGGTAACGAGATGCTCAAGGCCTTACACGCCTTGCCGGACTGTGCGGTGTTCGGGGACGTCAAAAGTCAGGATGTAAAGAGTTTTCAGGACGAGCGCACGCTGACCAAACCCTATTCCTTTAGCGCTTATCGCAAAGAACGCCATACCCGTGAAGAAGACGCCAACACGCTGGGGGCCGCAACCTGGTTTGCCAAAAGCATGGCGCTGCCACGCTCGGCGTTGGAATTTACCAGCGCCGAAACCGTGATCCGTAGCGCCATATTGGTCCGTGCCGCAGGCGCAGACAGTTTCCCTAATCGGAACGCCTTCGCCGCGTTATTGGCCACACTGCGCACGCAGGCAAGCGCTGTTGCAAAATTCAAAATAGCCAAAAAGCTACTTGATGACGTGCCGGAAGAATATCTACACATCACCGACAAAATCCGCCGCGAAATTGAAAAGCATGATCTGCCACAGATCATCAATAGCGCCATTGCGCTCGACGAATTGCGCACGACGATCGAATTGCGTTATTTCGTACGTGAAAGCGGTATGGACGATGTCGAAGAATTTGACACCTTGATGTCCGAAGAATGGCGCCGCGTCACCAATGGCAAAGAAGATCCGTTCTCACGTCTGACCGCTTTTTTGTGCCTCGCCGCCGGGACTAAGCCGCAAACGACGATTTCAGAAACACAAGCAAAAGCGATCACGCGTCAGGTGCGCCAGCATGGATTCGATAATGAAGCGGTGGCAACCTTTATCAACACGGCAGCGCCGTTTGAAATGAAAGAGAACTTATTGGCGCTCTGGGAAGATGAGTTCTTGCCGGAAGCTTCGACCTGGCTGCTGGACGAAGATGACATGCAATACAACGCCGCACTGAAATTTTTAAAAGAAAATTGCAACGTCAAACTAAAGACCGTCAACGCGGGAAAGAAAAAACCGGCATAGAACATGCAGGGAACAGCATCAAATTGTATCGACGCCAGCCTTTATAATGACGCGCATTACAACGCAAGAAAGATCTGACATGAACGTAAAAGACAGCAACGGTGCAGCCTTGAGTGAAGGCGATTCGGTCACGTTGATTAAAGACCTGAAAGTAAAAGGGACTTCCGTGACGCTCAAACGCGGCACGATGATCAAAAATATCCGCCTCACTGACGATGAAGAAGAAATTGAATGCAATGCCGAAAAGGTCAAAGGGTTGGTGCTGAAAACGTGTTTTTTGAAAAAGGCTTAAGCTGGATTTTTTAGCGAGATTGCCCGCCGTACCTCAAGGACTACATTGGATTGGGCATAGGCGACACAGGGAAGAATATAGCCGTCGCTTTTTTCCTCTGCGCTCAGCCCCGGCCATGCAATGTCATAGCGCACGCGACCGCTGACCATGCGGCAAAGGCAGGTCCGGCAAGTCCCGTTTCTGCATGAACTTGGCAAAATAACGCCACCGATTCTGGCCGCTTCCAGTAATGGCACGGCATTGCTTGCATCGAAAGCAAGACCTTTTGGCTTTATCAGGACCAGAAATACTTCATTCATAAGACATATTCATTATCGGGTAATGGATCAGGGTGACGTCGAACACGGTACGAGGCGACACATTATCCGCAAACACAATTTAATCCGGCCCGCCGGAGGGGATTTGATACCAGACATGATCTCCGTTCTGATAATTGTCGTACGACACATAGCTGGACCCGACGATCAATAAGGTCACGACAAAAACAATGAATATGTTTTTCATACCGCACCGCCTTCTGCGATAAATCAGGCTGATATGCGCCTTGTGTGCGCTTGTATTCCGCTTGTACTCCGTTTGTACTCACAAGATACACCGTTTCCGGCACACCATACCTCTGCCTACCTTTGCCCAGATTGTCTGATCTGAAACCCCTTTATCCCTTAAAGTAGCGCGTCTTACCTGATCGCCCGACCAAACAAGTCTTAATCTTTAATCAACCGCAAGGTGCAACAATGCAAGATTCGCCAGATTCCGATATCAACCCGCTCGATGTATCCGCCAAACGGCCATGGATCGTCTTGAACACAACCTACGATATCGAAGCGTGGATCGATAGTTACAACCGGGATCTGCAGTACGCGGCCAACAAGACCAATGCGACCGGCTATGGTATTTGTTTTTTTCTGGAGTTGGGCGGCGAAATTTATCTGCACACCACGCAGGAAGGCGATGTCATGCTCGACGTCACACCGGAGGCAGAATGGGTCACGCCGGTCATCACTGCGGCGACCCGGATTCACCCCCCGGGTTCGCAAATATGGGCCTTGCCCGGCGACACACTGACGCAATTGATACTAGGACTGAGCAATATGATCGTCGCCACGCGTATTGTGCTCGACCATCCTTTTAAAGTGCCTAAATATTAATAATGCGGCGGACGTTCATGCGGCGCCTGACCTTGCTCACTGCTCTCCCGCGCATCCTTCACCATCCGCGCCAACGCGGCGCATAGTTTTTCTAACTGATCAATTTTTTGCTGCTGGCGATAGACCAATTTATTGAGCTCATCGAGCAAGTCTTCCTGATGCGCAACTTTTGTTTCAATGGCGATGATGCGATCTTCTGGATTGATGGCTTGGTTCACTGCGGACTTTCCTTAATATGTTGGCAAGCCGGATAGTAACGCACGGAAGCTAAAGAAGCCGGATCATGAAAACGGCAGCTTCGCTCACTTTGCCGTCGTATCCGGAACGTACAACTTAAACTTCGTGTGCAAAATTCAGCGTTTCATCTTCGGGCGTGCTCTGCGCCGATGACGTGCTGCGAACGCAGTGACCATCATGACATCTGACGTCTGAATTAATGCACACGTAGTTGCAACTTACTTACTGATCTTTCAATGCCGCTTTAGCAGCCTGTTCCGGGGTCAGACCATCGTAAAATTGATCAGTAAACCACTCAACCTCTTCTTCGATGTGATCTTGCGCCTGTTCCAGCGTAACGCCACCAGCCACCAGAAAGCCCTCAACCTCGATACACCACATAATCAAGGCCAGTGTTTCTGGATCTAACTCTTCTTTCTTCTTTGCCATTATTTTTCCTTTTATAAATATCACCCGCAACATGTTGATGTAGTTATTACAACCACGCTCACACTATCTGAGCAGTACGCAGCATAAGCTAAGAATAGCGACAGTGCGATCAGAAAAACACACCTCTCGATTCGGATTTTTCTTATCGTTCGCGATATAGAACTATGCGTACGGATTACGCCCTCTACCCATCTTCTTTATGCGCTTGTATCATTTACCTCAACATAACAATGCAACAACAGAAACTCACTTAGTAACAAAAAGGAAAAATACGATGAAAACGATTCTTGGCGTAGTCAGTGCCCCGCGCTCCAACTGGGTTGGCGACGGCTTTCCTGTGCGTTCCCTGTTTTCGTTCGATACGCTGGGCGGTCGCCTCAACCCCTTCCTGATGCTCGATTATGCAGGTCCGGCGCAATTTACGCCGACCACGCAACGGCGTGGCGTGGGCCAACATCCGCATCGCGGGTTTGAAACCGTCACCATCGTCTACGACGGCGAAGTCGAACACCGCGATTCCACCGGCAACGGCGGCGTGATCGGTCCTGGCGACGTGCAATGGATGACCGCGGCGGCTGGCATTTTGCATGAAGAATTCCACTCAGCGGCCTACAGCCAAAAAGGCGGGGCCTTTGAGATGGTCCAACTCTGGGTCAACCTGCCAGCCAAAGACAAAATGGCAGCACCCGGCTATCAAGGCATTCTCAGCAAAGATATCCCGGTGGTCAATCTGAGCGACGACGCCGGGTCGTTACGCGTCATTGCCGGGGCGTTTGAAGGTGCACAAGGCCCGGCCCACACTTTTACCCCGATTAACGTGTGGGATGTGCGTTTGCTTCAGGGTCGCAGCGTGACCTTACCCATTCCCGACGGCCATGTGGCAGCGATCGTAGTCCTGCATGGGACGGTGCTAGTCAACGGTAGCGAAGTCGGACGCGAAGCGCAGGCGGTGCTATTGGACCGTGACGGCCACGCAGTGCAGTTAGAGGCTAACGGGAACGCCACGCTGTTGGTGCTCAGTGGCGCGCCGCTAGACGAGCCGGTGGTGACGCACGGACCATTTGTGATGAATACCCGTGAAGAAATCGTCACGGCGATGCAAGACTTCAATAGCGGGCGTTTTGGTGAAATAGCGCATTAACTCATCACATTCCTGAACTAGCCGCTACACTGATTGTTCGAGGGCTGCTGTAAGGCCTTCGAACAATCAGACTTTCCTCCCCGAAAGGAATACCCCATGCGGATGAGCGACGAAGAATATTTCCGCAGTTGCGTAGCCAAAGAGCGCCATCTCGCACAGTTGCTGGGCTACCAGAATATTGAGGAGTGCTACGAGCGAGCCGGTACTTTATTGGTCAATACGACATCGCTACCGCAATGGACGCGACACTGGCAAGCTTGCGGACCGTTGATGGCCGAGTACCGTATCCCGCTTCGCTACGGCAAAGATCCGGCCCATGCGCATGGCGACGCGATCATCAGCGGCATGCATGATGAAATATGTGTGCCGCTTTCAGACCATCCGACAACAGAGCGCGCCATGATGTTTGCGGTCGTCAAAGCGGTCATTTGCTTGCTCGAGCATGCTCAGCACACACATTCCCACTCTGTCGAATAAGCTTAGTCGGCAGGAATCAGTCGCAACAGCGTAATTTCAGAAGGCGCCAGCAGCCGCTTGGGCGGTCCCCAATAGCCCGTGCCACGGCTGGTATACACCCACAAATGACGCAATTTGTTCAAACCCGCGGTATAGGGCTGTTGCAACGGCACGAATAACCCCCACGGAAAAAACTGCCCGCCATGCGTGTGGCCCGACAGTTGCAGATCAAAGCCCGCATCTGCTGCAGCTGCGGCCGAACGCGGTTGATGCGCCAGCAGCAGTTTCACACCGACATCGCCAGGCGCTCCGGCCATTGCCTGACGCGGGTCGCTGCGATGCATCTCTGCAAAATGATGGCCACCAAAGTCGGTCACCCCGGCAATCAATAGTTGTGCACCTTGATGCTGCAAAATGACGTGCTCATTCATCAACACGGTCAATCCAAGTCGCCGTATCTCTGCAACCCAGGCATCCGCGTCTGAGTAATATTCATGATTGCCAGTCACAAAATAAGCGCCGTGCCGCGCCTTCAGATTTGCCAGCGGTGCCGTATGCTGCGCCAGCCGACTAACGCTGCCATCGACCAGATCGCCGGTCACGGCGATGACATCGGCGTTCAATCCATTGACGCGCTCCACAATCGCATTGAGATACCCCCGCTTGATAGTCGGGCCGACATGGACATCGCTAATCTGGGCGATCGTCAATCCGTGTAAACCTGCGGGAAGATGCTGAATCGGCACGTCCACCTTGACCACTTTAGCGAGCCGCCGGGCATTGAAAAAACCCACCAAGGTCGCCGCTGCGGCCAGTAACGGCACGGCTAAAGCCGTTAAAGCAGACATCTCCAGACCACGCCACGATGCCACTGGCAGAACAACCGCTCGCAACAAGGTCAGCACCAACAGCGAAGAAAACATGCCCATCGCCAACATGCCGGCCCAAGCCAGTCGATCCGAGAGCGGTTGGCGTTTGATCAGCGACGCTAATAAACCAGATGGGATGAGCAAAAAAGACAGCAATAGCCAGACACCAGCCAGCCATTTCAACCACAGCCCCACCGGCAGGGCTGGCAATAATTGCCAACCGATCAGCACATGGAGGGCAGCAAATACACAAAGAACAAAAGCAATGGCATTACGCGAGGGCATATGGGCATCCGGTAAAAAATATGAAGACCGTTGAAAAGTCACGGCAGGAGAACAATGAATATGCGTAAAATGCATTAAATCGACATCAAATGCGTATGTTTTATCATTATCAGGCCCTCCATATTGGTACTAGTAAGTACCGTTTCAATAGAGTCACTAATCAACACATCGAACGCATACTTTTCCGTAAATCGGGCAATAACAACGCCCGTGCGCGCTTGCAGCAACCGGTTTAGCATGAGGCATACATTTACTATTGATAAAAATCCGCATCAATAGTAAGGTCCGCGCCATTACACCTTCTTTGGAGCCTCATCATGAACGAACAACCCGCAACCAACGCTTTTTGGGACGACTGGAAGCAAGAAGCTCTGGCCGCCGGTGTCGCCGCCCCGCTGGCAGCGTTAGGCAGCGACGTTTTACGTCTGCACCGCCTCAATCGATGGGGCGAGGATTTTTTAGGGACATTTGACGACGCCCCACACATGCTGACCATGTGTCTGGAAGAGCCGCTCGAGACCGAGTTGATGTTTATCGAAAACCTGCATCCGTTTGACACCGCACTCATCGCGGCGACCAAAAGCCGTCTCGGCCTGAAATAACAACGCAATCGCGTTGCCTGCGCGGCAGAAGTTACCGCGATTTTTTGATCATTAGCGTGTGCAGTTGGCATAAATCCTCGTCAAAAACCAATCATCAGATTTGGGTATAGACTGGTCGACTGCGCACCATTAAACCAAAAAACTGCCCCCAAATAATGCATACAGACAACCCTCCGTCAACATTAACAACAATCGACCAGCCGAAACAACCGGTATCGGCCCGCATCCGGGCGCGTATCGAAACCGCTGGTGTGCGCTTTCATGCCAACGACAATATTGCCGCGTTCATCAAGGACGGCGAACTTGAAGCGTTACAGGTCGAAGTGCAAGGCAAGTTATCCGCCGTTTTACAAAGTCTGGTCATCGACATCGAAAGCGACCATAACACGCAAGATACGGCGCGCCGCGTGGCTAAAATGTACATTCAGGAAGTGTTTCGCGGTCGCTATCAAGCGCCGCCCCCTGTGACCGAATTTCCCAATGTGGAACAGTTAAATGAACTGATGATCGTAGGCCCCATCACGGTACGCAGCGCTTGCTCCCATCATTTCTGTCCCATTATGGGAAAAGTATGGATCGGTGTGATGCCTAACGAACATTCCAACCTGATCGGCTTATCCAAATATGCACGGTTAATTGAGTGGGTCATGGGTCGGCCCCAGATTCAGGAAGAGGCAGTGTCGCAAGTCGCGCAATTGCTGATGGAAAAATTGAAACCGGATGGCTTAGCGATTGTGATGGAAGCCGATCACTTCTGCATGAGCTGGCGCGGTGTCAAGGATACCGATGCAAAAATGATCAATAGCGTGATGCGCGGCTCGTTCCTAAGCGACCCCAATTTACGGCGCGAATTTTTAGCGCTCATAGCCAAGCGAGGATGACATGTTAGTGCGCCTGATTTACGCCAGTACCGCCAGTGAACTGGTCAATCACGAGATGATTGATAAAATTCTTGAAGTTTCCCGTAAAAACAATCCCGCCAATGGCGTAACAGGCGTGTTGTGCTACGGGGACAACATGTTCGTACAGGCGCTCGAAGGCGGCCGCGAGCAGGTGAATCACTTATACGACCGCTTGCAGAAGGATCCGCGCCATACCAAGCTGACATTGCTCGATTACAGTGAAATCAAAGCCCGACTATATCCTAACTGGACCATGAGCAAAATCCGTCTCGATCGCATCAATCTGTCGGTATTGCTGAAATATTCGACTACCGCCTCGTTCAATCCCTACGTGGTCTCTGGTAGTACAACGGTGGCGTTACTGGAAGAGTTATCGGCCACGGGAGCATTTTCCTCGCGTGACGCATAGCAAAGTTACCCCCAATACAAAGCCCGCTGTGGATAATTTCCGCAGCGGGCTTTGTATTTATATGCGGCGTCTTTTATGCCATCAACCAACCAAATCAGACAGCGCATCTTCCAATTTTGGATGCAAAAAGCGGTAACCCAATGCGGTCATGCCAGATGGCAGCACCTTTTGCCCCCCTAGCAGCAAATAAGCCCGTTCACTCAGCGCTAGTCGCAGCAAAAAAGCAGGTGCAACAAAGATGGCGGGACGGTGTAGCGCTCGGGCTAGCTTTTCAGTAAAAGTACGGTTAGTGACCGGTTCCGGCGCGGTCATATTGAACGGGCCGCAGGCGTGCGTGTTGTGCAGCAGCACGAGCACCATCGCCACATAGTCGTCGATATGGACCCAACTCATCCATTGATGACCATCCCCCAGCCGCGCTCCGAGGCCTAATTTGAACGGCAGCAGCATTTTCCCCAAGATGCCGCCGGAGCGATCCAATACCAGCCCGGTTCGTAGCAAGCACACCCTGACACCCATTGACGCCGCTTGCTGCGCGGCCTGCTCCCAGGCCGCGCATAATGTCGCGCCAAAATCAGTCGCAACAGGAGCTGACTCCTCTATCGCACGCGCCCCAGTATCGCCGTAATAACCAATCGCCGATCCGCTAAGCAGCACGGTCGGCTTGTGATGACTGGCGGCTATTTTTTTGACCACATTGTCGGTCAATGTCACACGGCTTTGCCATAACAATTCTTTACGGCTGTCGGTCCAACGTGCATCTACAATCGGCTCGCCCGCCAGATTAATGACGGCATCAAATACTTCATCGCGCCCCCACTCATCGAGCGAACCGAAAGCGCGCACCGATGCGCCGCACTTTTCTTTTACCGAACCGGGCTGGCGACTAAGCACGGTGAGGTCATGACCGGCCTGCAACAATGCACGGCATAAATGCCGCCCAATCAAACCGGTGCCGCCTGTTATCAGAATATGCATTGAGATACTCCTATTAGAATTAGCGACGCTTAAACCATCCTGTGAGCGACAAGCGTTCACGCGTTGCAGGCAATACTTCATGCGGCATATCCGCAGAAAGAAACAGCGCCAGACTACCCGCAAGCGGCAAAATGTCCTGATGCTGTCCGTCCATATGCAGGCGCAATGCGCCGCCGTGTTCTGGCAGCCAGCCTTGATTCAGATACAGCACGACCGATACTGTGCGGCGATCGTTATCGCGAAAACGATCTATATGTTTCTGATAGAAAGCGCCGGGAGGGTATTGGGCGAAATGGGTTTCGTACTCTTCAAGCCCGAGATACAGGGTCTGATTCAATGCCTCTCTGAGCGTCTCCATGATACCCAGATAGCGATCGCAAGCAGCAGAGTATCCCGCGTCCAGCCACGCAATAGAATCGCCGCGCACCCCCGCATTGACTGCCACACCAGCGCCGCGCCCGACCCCGGCGGGTACTAAAACACCTTGATCGGCACGCATCCGGCACTCGGCAGCGAGCGCCAATACCAAATCCGCTGGTAAAAAATCGGCTTGATACGACCAGCCACGGACGATCAGATCATCAGTAATGCGTGCATGGTGTTGCGACTGAGCAATGGGAGTATGCATGGGATGTAGCAAAAAATAAGCATGTAAATAACATGCCGATTTTATCAGTATCCCTATGCTGAAATATCGGCATGTTTGCCGGGGCCGGATGAGAATAGTCTGGAGAAATGGTCAAAGGCAATCACCACCAATAACCACCAATATCCGTCGATATCGGCTTATATCACTTAAAAATTAAGGTAATGCGATTAACAACCATCATCCTCACAATCCGATGATCAATGCTCCGCCTCATATTTTGCACGGCGATGCTCTTCCTCTTCTTCACGCGCAAGGGCGATCTCACGCACTACCGAACCAACATCAACGGCCTTGGTATTAACAGCAATACGACCAGTCAATTTGACGTCTGCATGCAACAACCCCGCCACATACAAGGCCCAGATTTCCTTACCGTATTGTGACCCCTGCAATTGCGGTGCGAACTGGCCAAAATACGTAGCTAAATTATTCACGTCGCGCTCCAGCATATCGGCTGCTCCCGTGTTACCTGCTGCGTCCACTGCTTGCGGCAAATCGATAATCACCGGGCCATGCGCGTCCACCAAAATGTTGTATTCCGACAAATCACCGTGGACCACGCCAGCACAGAGCATCAGCACGACTTCGCGCAGCAAGGATGCGTGGTACAGCAAGGCCAGTTCTTCGCTCATCTCAATATCATTAAGACGGGCTGCGGCATTGCCAGAGGCGTCGGTAACCAACTCCATCAACAAAACGCCTTCAAAGCAAATGAACGGCTGCGGCACGCGCACACCGGCAGCGGCTAAACGGTATAAAGCATCAACTTCGGCGTTCTGCCAGACTTCTTCGGCCATCTTGCGACCATACCGGCTGCCTTTTTCCATAGCGCGTGCCTGGCGGCTGTTCTTCACCTTGCGCCCCTCTTGATACGACGCGTTCTGTCGGAAGCTGCGCTGGTTCGCATCTTTATAGACCTTGGCGCAGCGGATTTCCTCACCACAGCGCACAACGTAGACGGTTGCTTCTTTACCACTCATCAATTGGCGGATGACTTCGTCGACTAAGCCCTCTTCAACGAGCGGTTCAATTCTTTTAGGTGTTTTCATAGATAAACAGATACCGATTTGGACCTCGAATACTAAGCCATAAAGGCATAGGTTTGGCACAATACTGCGAAACAGATCATACAAAGCACCCAAAAATAGTCCCGTTTTTCATGACTCACGCTAGTCCTGCCTTATTTTTGGGCGCGACCTGTCAGAGCTGACAGGCTTACATACTTGCTCAGCACACGCTCCTTAAAACAACAATCGCCCATTCTTCGCTGGACTGCACAAAAAATATGCGTGCTTTGCGCTATGATGACCGCCGTTTTTTATATTTAAGGAATACAAACATGTCGAATGATGCTTGCGGTGTAGATTTCGGCACGTCAAATTCCACCGTCGGCTGGAGTCGGCCCGGGCAGTCCGCTTTGTTGCAACTGGAAGACGACAAAGTCACCCTGCCGTCAGTGGTGTTCTACAACGCTGAGGATGAAGTATTCAGCTTTGGTCGCGCAGCACTCACCGGTTATCTGGCCGGTTACGAAGGTCGGTTGATGCGTTCCTTGAAGAGCTTGCTCGGATCGGCCTTAATTGATGGTCAGACCGAAGTCGGCGGACGCGCACTGCCTTTTCGCACCCTGCTCGAACTATTCATCAACGAACTCAAAATCCGTGCCGAGCGCTCAGCGGGGCGAGGTTTCGATAGCGTGGTATTAGGCCGCCCGGTCTTTTTCGTCGATGACAACCGCGCCGCCGACCAACGCGCGCAAGCCACGCTAGAAGAAATCGCGCGCGCTGCCGGATTCAAACATATCGCCTTTCAATACGAGCCGATTGCCGCCGCGTTCGACTATGAATCGACGATAAACCGCGAAGAACTGGTATTAATCGCCGACATTGGCGGCGGAACCTCCGACTTCTCGCTCGTACGACTTTCCCCGGTACGGGCCAAAAAACAGGATAGACGCGAGGATATTCTGGCCACCGGCGGTATCCACGTTGGCGGTACCGACTTTGATAAATACCTCAGCCTGTCGTCAGTGATGCCGCAATTGGGTCTGGGGAGCAAACTGACGAATAACAGCGAAGTCCCCTCCAGCTACTATTTCAATCTGGCAACCTGGCACACCATCAATCTGATCTACACGCGCCGGATGGCAGAGCAACTCAAAGACGTCGCCCGCGATGTACGTGAACGCGACAAATTCGACCGCCTGATCGATCTGATCGATCAGCGTGCCGGTCATTGGCTGGCAATGAAGGTAGAAGCAGGCAAGATCGCGCTATCTGACGCTGAAATGGTCGAACTGACACTGGAAAAATTAACCTCCAGCGAGCCAATCACACTCAACCGCGGCGCATTTAATACCAGCATCGGGCATTTGATCGCATCTGTCGAAGATACGGTCGGCAAATTACTGCGTGACGCTGGCGTCAAATCACAGGCGATTGATACGGTATTCTTTACCGGTGGCTCCAGCGGCGTTGGTTTATTGCGCCAGCAGATTGCCGCTGTGGTGCCTGGCGCGAAAGTAGTGGAAGGCGATCTGTTTGGCAGCATTGGTGCCGGACTGGCGCTGGATGCTGTGCGTAAATTCTCTTAATGTCCGTTTAAATAGAGTCAGCTACAGACTACATAACCTCAGTTAGCAAAATGGTCCCGGTTTCTGGCAGAAACCGGGACCATTTTGTTGGTGCGTCGAGAGCG
>NZ_JBRIIQ010000097.1:0-14408 GCF_052976905.1 Glaciimonas sp. GG7
GATAAAGAAACAACGCCTACTGAAGATATTCTGCCCGTTGGTATGCTCGTCAATGAATACGGAGCGGCGAAAGCGATGGCGAATGTCGCCACACGTAAAAAAAATATCGTCGGATGGGAGCCGTTTCATTATGAAAAAATATCGGCGACTGAATATGAAGTCACTGGCGGGATTCCTGCCATTATCGGGGGAGCAAAAAAATGGCCGGAGCCGCATACCACCGTGATGGTTTCAGAGGAAGAGTTGGCGCAGAATTTGGCAGTCGATTTATGGGATATTGCATCGGACAGCAATGAGCATATCGTGGCGGTTACGGTCCACAACGAGGCGCAATCGACTTCTTTGGTTTCTGATCGAATGGGGCAGAGCAGTGCCATGCCAAAGTACCTGACCGTCATCTTGCGCATGCCGGCTGATGCGGCAGGACATCAACGCATCGCCGAGATGCTGGCGTTGGACAAAGACTTTTTTGGTGCCACCGTCATGGCAACGGCTTTTCAGGACGATATTCTTGTGAGCCGGTCTTTGCAGAAACAATGATCGAGCACTACGGGTGACGCATTCCTAGCCCATGCAAAATTCTATCGGAGAGCTCTGCTGAGGTGTTTGAGATGATTTCTTCGGGAATATCAAACTTTTTTGTGAGCCGTTTATGGCTTTCAAATCCATACGACACCATAAACGGATGCATGCCGGATGCCATTGCGGCAAGGTAGTCTTTTTCTTCATCGCCGCAAATATAGCCGCGTGCAGGATTGATATTGAAACGTTCTCTGAGGGCGCGAAATTGAACGGCTTTTTCTTGACGAACCGGAATATGGACAAAAAAATCGAGTGCACCGAGATCAATGTCGTGACGACGAAACAATTGACGTAATGTTTCTTCTGGTTCGTTAGTGATGTTGCGGGTGACCAGTCCGACGATCACGTCGGGCGCGGCAATCAACGTTTGAATCAGGGACGCAATTGTCGGGTAGAGCATCGCCTCTTCTCGATACACCTCGGTCAGGGTAGCGATGATTTGTTTCCTGCTCTGTTTGCCGATCTGCTTTTTGATATTTGCCGGAAAATCTTTCAGTCCGCCGAGGTATTTAAAAATATGGCGTCGTTTTTGAAAACTTTCTTCATCGCCTATCCCCATGCCGTGGCGTGCAAATGTTTTATCTATGGCGCTAAAGGCATCAATCGTGGTGCCGTCTGCATCCAGAATAATGAATCTTTTATCGTTGTACATACCTTACGTTTCCCTTAGCCAGCACTACTGTGAGCAATGCGATTTTTACAACGTGCAATTCTGTCAGAACCCTAACGAATTCATATGACAGGGGCATGACGTCAGCAGATGTGGCGTGGTAAGTAGTGGTACTTTCCTTACAGAACAATTTAGATTTAAGCAAAAAAAACGCTCCGAAGAGCGTTTTTTGCGGTTATAAAACCGTGCTTACTTTATTGGACCTTTGCTTTTGCACGCAATTCTTGCTGATACGCTTGCAATTTCTTCTGTTGCAACGCTTCAGTGATTTGCGGCTTTACTTCAGCCAGTGTAGGGATTTTTGCTGGACGAACTTCTTCCAGTTGAATCACGTGGTAACCGAATTGGGTCTTCACTGGTGTTTCAGTAACTTGACCTGGCTTCAGTGCGACCATCGCATCGGAGAATGGCTTAACGAAAGAAACTGGCGTTGTCCAACCCAGATCGCCACCGTTAGCAGCTGAACCTGGATCTTTCGATTGCTTGGCTAGCTCTTCAAATTTAGCACCACCTTTTAGCTTGGCAATGATGGCTTTAGCATCTTCTTCTTTTTCGACCAAGATGTGGCGAGCATGGTATTCCTTGTCGCCAGCAGTTGCTTTGAATTTGTCGTACTCAGCTTTGATGTCAGCGTCGGTGATTGGGTTTTTCTTGATGTAGTCGGTAACCAGGGCACGAATCAAAATTGACTGGCGAGCGATGTCCGCTTGTGCTTTTACATCAGGGTTATTACCGAGACCTTGTTTTTCAGCTTGTTGAATCAGAACTTCACGATTGATCAGTTCTTCTTTGACCATTGCGCGCAATTCCGGAGTATCAGGTTGGCCGCCGCCTTGCGCTGCCATTTGCGAAACCATCATATCAGCACGAGAAGACGGGATTGCCTTGCCATTTACAACGGCAATATTTTGAGCCAGAGCAGGTATTGCAGCAGCAGCTAACAGAATTACTAACAAGCGAGCAGGTTTAAAAGTCATATTCAAATCCTAAATAAAAAATGGGAGTTAGGGAGTTGTAGAAGAATGAAACAGAATATAGCGAGAAATAATGAAGTGTCTAATTAAATGTGTAACTAAGTTTTACAGACTCCGTATTAATAAAAAAATGTACTCTCAAGAGTTGTTTAATTCCGATGGCGCCAGTGCAGTAATCGCCAACGCATGAATCTTATGTTTCATCATGTCATCCAAACAATCATACACCAGACGATGTCGATTTAAGCGATTTTTCCCCTCAAAAATTGCGGAAACCAGCTTGAGTCGATAGTGACTGCCACCAGAGGCGGCACCGGCATGCCCGGCATGCATTGCCGACTCATCTTCCAAGATGCATTCGGTCGGTGTGAAAGCTGCCGTCAGTCTTGCGCGTATTTCATCTAACTGGCTCGTCATTTTGGTTCCTTAATGTATTTGGATAAATAAAGACTTTGTCCAATGACAAAAGCGAACATCAATCCCATGCCACCAAATAATTTAAAGTTAACCCAGGTATTGGTCTCAAAGTTAAATGCCACATACAAATTGAGTAAGCCCATGAATATAAAAAAAGCACTCCATGCAATGCCTACTTTGGCCCAAATTGGTTCCGGCAACGCCATTTGTTTTTCCATCATGGTGCGTATCAGGTTTTTACCCAACACTAATTGGCTCACGAGTAACGCTGCTGCGAAGCACCAATATAAAACAGTGGGTTTCCATTTAATAAATGTATCGTTATGAAAATAAATAGTCGCGCCACCAAATACCGTAATAATAACCAGCGAAACCCATAGCATCGCATCGACTTTTTTGCGGCGAGTAAGTAGATAACCGATCTGCAACAGCGTGGCGACAATCGCCACTGCGGTGGCCAAAATGATGGGGGCCTGGGTCGCCGTTACGACGCCGCCAGAAACAAAGCCCGACAGGTATTGCGATACCAATGCCTGGGCCGCATCAGTGTGGCCTTCGCCCCACTTAAAAATGCCGAAAAAGAGTATTACCGGGAAAAGGTCAAACAGAAACTTCATGTGCGGGACTTTCGTTTTAAATGAAAAAAGTAATTATGCCGGATCAAACCGTAGCGATGCAGAGTTAATGCAATAGCGCAATCCGGTCGGTGGCGGCCCGTCGGGAAATACATGCCCTAAATGCGCGTCGCATACATTACAGACAATTTCCGTGCGTGACATGCCGTGCGTACGATCAATGCGTTCGCTGACATTTTCAGGGTTAATAGCTTTGAAGTAGCTGGGCCAACCGCATCCGGAATCGAATTTTGCATCGGACTCAAACAGCGGCGTATTGCAGCACACACAGGTATAAATACCGTGCTCGTGATGATCCCAGTATTTGCCGGTAAATGCGCGCTCGGTCGCCGCTTTTCGCGTGACTTCATATTCCATTGGTTCCAGCGCGGCGCGCCATTCTGCTTCGGTCTTGGTGACTTTTGATGCTGGCATGATGATTCCTGTTTTGTCGGTGAATAGGGTTTTTTTGACGATGCTCACTATGCTTACGAGGAGCAGCTTACTTCCAGTTTGCCAGCCCAGTCCGGCGGCAACGCGGCGTAGTGTGCATGCTCAGGTTGCTCGTCGAAGGGGTTTTCCAGGATTTTTCGTAGTTTTGTAACTTCTGAATAGTCTTTGGTTTGCGCTTTTTCGATCGCAATTTGCGCCAAATAATTACGTAGCACATATTTGGGGTTCGTCGCGTGCATTGCAAGGCGGCGGCTGGCATCGATGCTGTTTTCTGCGACTAAACGGACCCGATATTGCTGCAACCAGCTATCAAAACCCACTCTATCGATAAATAAATCACGCAGTGACGCATCGGCATCCGAAGACGCGCATTGCAGATCGCCTAATCGGCGGAAAAACAGCGTGAAGTCGGTATGACTACCTTGCATTAATGCAAACATAGCGTCGAATAATTTGTCGTCATTTTCCTGCCAGGTCTGCAAGCCTAGCTTGGCGTGTAATAACGCATCAAACTTCTCGGTATATTGGCTCTGGTAATTTTTTAAGGCATCTTCTGCTGCCTCAACACTGCCAATCAACGGCAGCAACGCCTGACCGAGTGCATAGCAATTCCAATGACCTATTTGAGGCTGCATATTGTAAGCGTAGCGACCTTGGCTGTCGGTGTGATTGCAGATGGTGCGCTGATCGTAACCTTCCATGAAGCCAAATGGACCGTAATCCAACGTCAGTCCTAATATCGACATATTGTCGGTATTCATGACACCGTGCATAAAGCCTACCGCTTGCCATTGCGCCATTAAATGGGCAGTACGTCGCGTAACTTCTTCCAAAAATGCATGATAACGATTGTCGGCGTTGGTTAGTTCAGGGAAAAACTGATCGATAACATAATCGGCCAGAATTTTCAACGTTGCATGATCGTTATTAAAAAACCAATGCTCAAACGATCCAAAGCGGACAAAGCTGGGGGCCATGCGGGTCACGACAGCGGTGGTTTCCGGCGTTTCGCGCATGGCCAATTGATTTGAGCCAATGACGCTTAACGCGCGTGAGGTAGGAATGCCAAGGGCTGCCATCGCCTCTGAGCACAGATATTCACGAATTGAGGAGCGCAACACCGCTCGACCATCTCCCATGCGTGAATAGGGCGTCGCTCCGGCACCTTTAAGTTGTAGCTCGATCCGACCTGCGTCGCCATGTTGCGCGGCCACATCGCCCAACAATATTGCCCGTCCATCGCCCAATTGGCCTGCCCATTGCCCGAATTGATGGCCTGAATACACCGCCGCGAGTGGTTCAGACGCATGCAACAGCCGATTGCCAGAGAAGGATGCAAGGAAATCGTCTGACGATAATACCCCTGCATCAAGTCCGATCAACTCTGCCGCCGATGCGCTGGCATCGACCAAATATGGCGCTGGCATAGGAGCGGGCATCAGGCGGGTATACAACACGGGCGGCAATGCGGCAAAGGTATTGTCTATGGATAGTTGCGATAGCTCAGAAAGTTGCAAAGGTTTCAGAACGGATGGGGCAATATTCTTTGCTGCGGGGGGATGCATGCAATTTCCTTGAAGGACGAGTGATGGAGTGCGATTAGCCCGCATTCTGACAGAGATAGAAAATCATTGCCGCCAGGATGCCAATGCGTATCGACAGTAACCAATTACCAATAATCTTCCGTCACATATTGCCCCGGTACAGCACGACGGCAAGGCCGCATGCCGCGTTGAAATAACATCTCCCGCGTGGCCGTAATCATGTCGGGGTTCCCACAGATCATCAGGCGCGATGTTGCTAGCGTGATGGGCCGACCGACCGCACTTTCCAGCACGCCGTTTTCGAGCAAAGTCGTAATCCGCCCTTGCAGATGTTGCGCGTCCATGATGTGGGTGTCGCGTGTGGTGGCGCGCATCAGCGTCAGAGTTGCACCACCTTCAGCTAGTTCAGGGCGGTGCGGCAGGCTGTGCAATAACGCTTGATAAGCCAATTCGTCGGTATTACGCACGCAATGCACCAACACCAGATGGCGAAATTTTCGCCACACCGTCGGGTCTTGCAGAATCGAAATAAACGGTCCCAGACCGGTGCCGGTAGCCAGCATCCAAAGATCCTCGCCGTCCACAAAACGATCTGCTGTCATGAAGCCGTAACTGAATTTTTCTACCTCCAGCGGATCGCCAGGACGGAGTTTTTCCAGTAGCGCAGAAAACTGACCATTTGGTACTAGTACGGCATAAAACTCCAACGTATCTTCTGTGCATGCCGAAGTGACCGAATAGGCGCGTGAGAACGTCTCTCCACTCACGTCGACAAGTCCAAGCCGGGCGAATTGGCCCGGTATAAATTGATAGCCGGGCGGGCGCGTGCAGCGGAAAGACAGCAATTTATCGGTCCAGTAATGCACGCTGGTGACTGTTTCACGGGTACTTTTTGCGATGGTATTGGGAGAATTTGTCATTGTGATTGCGTTACTCATATCTGTTGGTACTGCTTATAACAATACACTTTTAAACGACTATTTGTGGGTCGGTCTGTATGGAGTCGATGAAGTAATAAATTTTATTTGACACAAGTTGTATAGAATCTATACTAAAGTTATCTATACAACTTAATCAATAAAGATATTGTTCTACAAACGAAATAAGACCGAAGACCATCCCATCACTTTTAGCGAAAGTATCCCCATGAATACCCCGACAACGCCACACTTAACCAACCCACGCCACGACCCGACGCGTGTCATCCGTGCACCACGCGGCAGCGTATTAACTGCCAAAAGCTGGCTGACCGAAGCACCATTGCGCATGCTGATGAATAATCTCGATCCAGAGGTGGCCGAGCGTCCCGGCGACTTAGTGGTCTACGGCGGCATCGGTCGCGCTGCGCGTGACTGGGCTTGCTTCGATAAAATCGTTGCGGTATTGACCGAATTGAATGATGACGAGACTTTATTGGTCCAATCCGGCAAACCGGTCGGCGTCTTCAAAACCCACGCAGACGCCCCGCGCGTGCTGATCGCCAACTCCAACCTTGTCCCGAAATGGGCCAACTGGGCGCATTTCAATGAACTCGACCGCAAGGGTCTGTTTATGTATGGACAAATGACGGCCGGCAGCTGGATTTACATTGGCAGCCAAGGCATCGTCCAGGGCACGTTTGAAACATTTGCCGAGGCCGGGCGGCAGCATTTTGGCGGCTCGCTCGCAGGACGCTGGATATTGACTGCAGGTCTGGGCGGCATGGGCGGTGCGCAGCCGCTGGCAGCGACGTTAGCTGGCGCGGTGTCGTTGAATATTGAATGCCAGCAATCGAGCATCGATTTCCGCCTGCGTACGCGCTATCTGGATAAGCAAGCCAAAGACCTGGACGATGCGATTGCGCTGATCAAATACCACACCGAGCGTAAAGAAGCCGTCTCTATCGGCTTGCTGGGAAACGCCGCTGAAGTCTTGCCGGAGATGGTCAAGCGTGCTCAGGCTGGCGACATCAAACCGGATTTGGTCACCGATCAAACCTCGGCCCATGATTTGATCAACGGTTATCTGCCGATCGGCTGGACTATCGACCAATGGAGGGCGGCCCAAAGCGATCCCTCGCAACAAGATCGACTCAGCGCCGACGCCGCCAAGTCTTGCGCAAAGCATGTGCAGGCGATGCTCGATTTCCAGACACTGGGCTGTTTTGTGGTCGATTACGGCAATAATATCCGTCAGGTCGCGTTTGACGAGGGCGTCGAGAATGCGTTTGCCTTTCCCGGTTTTGTCCCGGCCTATATTCGCCCCTTGTTCTGCGAGGGTAAAGGCCCGTTCCGCTGGGTTGCATTGTCAGGCGATCCGGAAGATATTTACAAAACGGACGCAAAAATCAAAGAACTATTTCCCGAGAATCTGCACGTGCATCGCTGGCTCGATATGGCGCGTGAACGGATTGCGTTCCAAGGTTTGCCCGCACGGATTTGCTGGCTCGGTCTGGGCGAGCGCGACAAGGCCGCATTAGCCTTCAATGACATGGTGCGTTCTGGTGAATTGAAAGCCCCCATCGTTATCGGACGCGATCATCTCGATACCGGCTCGGTGGCGAGTCCAAATCGTGAAACCGAAAGCATGCTCGACGGCACCGACGCCGTGTCCGACTGGCCATTGCTCAACGCGCTATTAAATACCTCCGGCGGGGCGACCTGGGTGTCGCTACATCACGGCGGTGGCGTCGGCATGGGCTATTCGCAGCATGCCGGGATGGTGATTGTGGCTGATGGCACCGAGGCAGCGGCCAGGCGACTGGCGCGGGTATTGGTCAACGATTGCGGCTCTGGCGTGATGCGGCATGCGGATGCCGGGTATCAGCAAGCAATCGATTGTGCTAAACGGGAAGGGTTGAATTTGCCTTTTGTAACGGACATGACGAACTCGCACAAAAAATGAAGCTGGTCTCCTACCAGAATCTGACGCCAACGCAGTGGAAAAACGGCGGTGGCGTAACCCGTGAATTAGCCTGCTATCCCGAGGGCGCTGGCTTCGATACATTTCTCTGGCGCGTGAGCATTGCCGAGGTCAATCTGTCAGGTCCGTTCTCCCATTTTCCCGGGATCGATCGCAACATCACGCTGCTAAGCGGCGCGGGCATGCAACTGCTATTTGACGACGAGAAAACGCATCCGCTGACCACGCCGCTAATCCCTTATCAGTTTGCAGGCGAAGCGGCGGTAGCGACGCAATTGATCTCAGAAGGAGCAAACGGTCAGGATTTCAATCTGATGTTGCGGCGCGGTGCCGTCTGTGGCGAGGTCGTGGTGTTAGATGCTGCCTGCACACTGAGCACCCCCACGGATTTCTTGCTGTTATTTTGTGCGCGCGGAGAATGGGAAGTCACCATGACAGATAGCGAAGTGTTTGAGTTGTGTCCCCTGCAAATGCTGTTCAACGATATGCACTCTGTAGTCAGCCTGCGTCCACTGAGCAAAGACAGCGCACTGATTGCCGTCAAGATCAATCGCATTAACGATTAAAGATCAAGGTTTTATATGCATCCGATCAGTCACAAAGAAGACAGCGGCATCTGGTACAACGCCCGCATTACGCCTGCCGGCAACCCCGATGCGGTCATCGAAAACGGCGTAATCGTAGTCAGCAATGGCACAATTAGCTGGATCGGCGACAACGCTGCGATCCCTGCGCAATTCTGGAATACACCCATGCCGCGTCACGATGTAAAGCGTCAGTGGATTACCCCGGGCTTGATCGATTGTCATACGCATCTGGTCTATGGCGGCAACCGCGCCGATGAATTTGCGCAGCGCTTAGCTGGCGCAAGTTATGAAGACATCGCCAAAAAAGGCGGCGGCATTATCTCGACGGTGCGTGCCACGCGGGAGACCAGCGAAGATAGTCTGTTCCAACAGGCGGCGCGGCGGCTCGAAGCGTTATTAGCCGAAGGCGTCAGCGCCATTGAAATCAAATCCGGTTACGGCCTCAATCTGGAGACTGAGCGCAAAATGCTGCGCGTGGCACGCCGTCTCGGAGAGAGTTATCCGGTCAGCGTCTACACAACTTTTCTGGGGGCGCATGCATTGCCGCCGGAATACAAAGACCGTGCTGATGACTACATCACGTTGGTGTGCCAGACCATGCTGCCAGCGTTGCATGACGAAGGTCTGATCGATGCGGTAGACGTGTTTTGCGACAATATCGGCTTTACCAAAGCACAAAGCGAGCGCGTATTTGCCGCTGCTGGCATGCACGGCCTGCCGGTAAAAATGCATGCCGAGCAGCTCTCCAACATCGGCGGCACGCAGCTTGCCGCGCACTATTGCGCCTTGTCAGTCGATCATCTGGAATATCTGAACGAGGCCGATATCGTCGCCATGCAACAGAGTGGGACCGTGGCGGTATTGCTGCCGGGTGCGTATTACTTTATTCGGGAGACGCAATTGCCGCCGATTGCCTTACTACGTCAGTACGGCATACCGATAGCGATTGCCACCGATAGCAATCCGGGCACTTCGCCTGCGACTTCTTTATTACTGATGCTCAATATGGCCTGCACACTATTTCGGCTTACCGTCGCGGAGGCATTAATGGGCGTTACCAGTCACGCCGCACTCGCCTTAGGGCAAGCCGAGCGGCACGGTTTGCTTGCCGCAGGGCGCAGTGCCGATTTTGCGGTCTGGGATATCGATGGATTAGCAGAATTGGCCTATTGCATAGGAGCCCATCCATGCAGTCAGAGTGTGTATGCCGGGGTGATTACCGGCCACACAAGAGACGCGCAAAAAATCATGGAGAGATAATAAAAAATGCTACACGCACATCAATTCATCGCTGATCAGGCCTTGTTGCCCACCGGTTGGCATAAAAATGTCTTGCTGGAATGGGATGCCGACGGCCTGTTAACCAGCGTTACCCCCGATGCCGCAGAAATAGCCATCGCGCCAAGAGTCGCCGGGGCGGTATTACCGGGCATTGCCAATCTCCACTCGCATGCATTCCAACGGGCGATGGCCGGGCTGACCGAATACCGGTCCGACCCCACGGATAGTTTCTGGAGCTGGCGCACGCTGATGTATGGCTTTGCGCAAAAGCTGACGCCGCCAGAGTTAAAGGCGATTGCGGTGCAGTTGTATATCGAGATGCTCAAATCCGGCTATACCTCGGTGTGCGAATTCCACTATTTACATCACGATATCGGCGGCAAGCCTTACAGCAATCCTACTGAAAACCTCACTTGCCTGATCGAAGCGGCACAAGAAGTCGGCATCGGTTTGACCTTGTTGCCGGTGATGTATCAATACAGCGGTTTTGGCGCACAAGCGCCGCACTCGGGCCAGGCGCGCTTCATTAATTCGCCAGACTGGATCATGGACACTTTGCAGCGCCTTCAGGCAGAACATCCTCAGCACGCCAGTTTGCGCTACGGCGTGGCCCCGCATTCGCTACGCGCCGTTTCGCCTGAGTCCCTCAAACAATTACTGGCGCAACTCTCAGGCTGGGACGCGCACGCCCCGATTCATATCCACATCGCTGAGCAAACCAAAGAAGTCGAAGACTGCATCGCGCAACTGGGTACGCGTCCGGTCGCGTGGTTACTCGATAACGTTGACCTTGATAGCCGCTGGTGTCTGGTCCATGCCACGCACATGACCGAGGATGAAACAGTCCGATGTGCGCGCAGCGGCGCAGTAGCCGGTATTTGCCCGACCACCGAAGCCAATCTGGGCGACGGCATTTTCAACGGCGCAAGCTATGCAGCAGCAGGCGGCGCATGGGGCATCGGCTCCGACAGTCACGTCAGCACCTGTCTGCGCGAAGAGTTGCGCTTATACGAATACAGTCAGCGCTTGCAGCATCGCCAGCGCAATGTGTTGCTCGCCAATGGAGGGCGTTCCGTGGGCGCGTATTTGTACGGTGAAGCATTACGGGGCGGGGCGACGGCCAGTGCGCGCCCGATTGCCGGATTGGCGGTTGGGCAGCGCGCCGATTTACTCGTGCTGGACGAAAAACATGCGGATATAGACGGTAAGCAGGGCGATCAACTACTCGACAGTGTGGTGTTTTGCCATCATGCGCCCACACCGATACGCGACGTCATGGTCGGCGGGCGTTGGGTGATCCAGAGTGGTCAGCACAGTTTGCAGGATGCAAGCAGCCGGGCTTATGGTGCGACGTTACGAGCACTCATCGGTATTTAGAAAGAGAAAAATGACATCAATTCCTACGTTCCTATTCCATCGTGGCAGATTGCCATTGCTGGTCTCCATGCCCCACGCGGGCGAGCATATTCCACCGGATATCGCCGCTGAAATGACACCCGCAGCGCTCGCACTGGCAGACACCGATTGGCATCTGCCAGTGCTCTATAACTTCCTCAAAGAAATGGGTGCATCAATATTGATTGCTACCCATTCGCGCTACGTGATTGATCTGAATCGACCTCAGGATGACGTCAATCTTTATCCGGGTCTGGACACAACCGGCTTATGTCCGGTCGATACCTTTCACAAGGAACCGTTATATCAACAAAATGCACAGCCCAATGCCGAAGAGATACAACGACGGGTTGCGCTGTACTGGCAGCCGTATCACGCCCAGTTGGCACAAGAACTACAGCGCATGCGGGACGAACATGGCATTGCGATGTTGTGGGATGCGCATTCGATTGCATCTGTCGTGCCACGATTTTTTGAGGGCCGATTGCCGGATCTCAATCTCGGCACCGCCTCTGGCACATCCTGTGCGCCTGCATTAGCCGAACAATTGCGCGCTGTCGCGGCGTCTGCAAACGGCTATAGCCATGCGTTAAATGGACGATTTAAGGGGGGACACATTACCCGCTACTACGGACAGCCGGACCAGCATATTCATGCGGTTCAGCTGGAGTTGGCACAGTGTACGTATATGGATGAGCAGCCTCCTTTTGCGTTTAAGGAGGCATTGGCCGAGCAGATACGGCCAACATTACGGCAATTGATAGCAACCATGCTGGCATGGGCAGAGTGCCATCGATCTGCCCGGCCGAATTAAAGCCAATACTCCAACGATCGCGCGGCCCATTCCTTGATCCGCGCACCGAAAGACCGGCGATCCCAGACATCTTTGGTAATTTCTTCCGAGGTACTCAGATCGTCCTGAAACGCTTTTTCCATTTCATCGCCAAATTCGTCGCCGATCACGATCACGTTTGCTTCGTAATTGTGCAAGAAACTGCGGATATCCAGATTGGCCGAGCCGACGGTTGACCAGTTGCCATCGATCACGGCGGTTTTCGCGTGCAACACCGCGACCTGTAAGCGATAAATTTTGATGCCAGCAGACAGCAGTTGATCAAAATACGATTCCCCGGCATGAAATACCAATCCGTTGTCAGACACACTGGGCAAAATCATAGCGACTTCGACCCCGCGTCCTGCCGCGTCAGTCAACGCCTTCACCATTTGTTGATCAGGAGCAAAGTAGGGCGTCGTGATGTGTATGGTTTTCTGGGCGTGTTGAAACGCCTGCATGTAAGCCTTGTAGAGAGAAAAATCGCCACGTGGCCTGCTGATGATGACGCGTACCGCCTTATCGCCAGCGTCGCTCAGCATGGGAAAATAATCCAGATCAGGTAAGTCTTCCGTCCCTTCATTTGCCCACGAACGCATAAATGAGAGTTGTAGCGAGGCAACCGCCGGGCCCTCTATCTGAATATGCGTATCGCGCCAGCCGACTGCATCTCCGCCTTTTTTGGTCGATCTGAACAACGAACTGCTGCTGTAAGCGGCGCTGATATTGACACCCCCGGTGAACGCAACCTTGCCATCGACAACTAAAATTTTTCGATGATCGCGATGATTGATGCGCCAGCGGCCAAAGCGTTTGAGAGGATTGACCGGGTTGAATTCAACGAGCTTGATCCCCGCCTTACGCATCCGCTCAAAAAATTCAGTAGGTGTGCCTATTGTTCCAACGCTGTCATAAATAATATTGACCTGTACGCCGGCCAATTGCTTTTCAATTAAAAGATTGGCAAAGCGCAGACCGAGTTCGTCCTGATCGAAAATATAAGTTTCAAAATTGATATTATGTCTAGCGCTGGTAATGGCCGCGATCATGGCATTGAGCGTTTGCGGACCATCAAACAATAAGGTGATCTTGTTACCTCTAATTAAAGGAGTGTTGATCGCAGCATCTTCCAGCGCCGCCAACTGTTGTAAATCCAGGTGGGAATGGCGCAATCTGGCGGCTAAAACCGAAGATGTTCTGGTGGTGTTTACCAGATTGGCCGATTGTGTCTGATTGACATCGGGCAGCGAAGCGCAAGCAGCCATCATCACGCAAGACAGCGCTAGTGATAACAGGTAACGCAGGCGGTAAAGCAGGGAGGAATTTATCATCAAAATAATGTTTTATTGAACGTAAACTGACGTGACTACGCTACATCAAATATCTGATAAGTATAGTCAAATCATTACTTTTATAAAAAATTTTGATGCGTTTTGAATACCTGTTCAAAACATTATTCCTGGTTCGCAGTGGGTTCTTTTGGCGGCATAAAAAAGTCGATGGGATGCTGCATAAAGCGCGCAAATACCGCTTTCGCAAGCGGTACACTTTGTTGAAAACGTACCTGACGAGAGCGCAGGGCAACGAATAATGCCAATGAAAAACTGACCCAGAGATTGACCGTTCCGATGGCGAGGATGCCAAACACTGAACGTACTGCAATGTGCCAGTCCAGATGATTATCGAGGCCAACCAAGGCAATGGCGAAGTTGGCCGCAGAAAAGGTAATGTGACGAATATCAATCGGCAGACCGACCATAAAACCGATGGTGCCGATGGTGCCTAGCAAAATGCCGAAGTAAAAATTACCCATCAAACCGCCCAAATTAGCCTCAAGATAGTGCGCAACTTTACTTAGCCGTTCTGCGCCCAACATAGTGCGCAGCCAGCGGGCACGTTCAATGCGCTTGGCCATGTGCGTGTAGAGCGCACGGTTATCGTAGTAGCCCGAAATCAAACCTGCCACGAACAGACAGGCGCCGGCGATGGCCGCGTGAAATAAGGCTAGGCTGTTGAAGGGATCAATATCGTGCAGCAGATGTTGCGCCTTGTCGGGATTGACAAGATGGTGGCCAAACAAATGCAGCCAGCCCACGCTAATGAGCCAGATCGATTCGTGCTCGATGAACCGGGCGCTTAGAGAAGCTATCACCGACTG
>NZ_JBRIIQ010000098.1:0-14365 GCF_052976905.1 Glaciimonas sp. GG7
GCCGCGCCAGCGTGGCAGCAGGGAGCCATGGATGTTGATGCAGCCGTGCGGGGGTATTGAGAGCACGCTGGGCGGCAGAATCAAACCGTAGGCGGCGACGATCATGACGTCGTGCGGCGTGGCGTGGAGCAGGGCGTGGGCGTCTTGTGCAATCTCGGGATATTTTCCGTCCAGTCGCAACGAGATGGGTTGGGCGACCGGGATGTTGTTGGCCAGCGCAAATTGTTTCACTGCCGAGGCGTGCAACTGCATGCCGCGCCCGGCGGGACGGTCGGGCTGGGTGAGCACCAGCGTGATCTCGTGACCGGCATCGTGCAGCGCTTTGAGCGCGATGGCGGCGAATTCGGGGGTTCCGGCAAAGATAATTTTCATGCTTGTATGTCTTAAGTGAGCAACTAAGATCTGGAAAATAGTAAAAGGGCTGCATGCAGTTAATGCCGTTCAGTTAAGAAACCGTTCGGACTGAGTTGGGCAGTATCGAAGGCGCACCTGCATCAGCGCTGACTTCGATACGCCCGATGGGCTACTCAGCCCGAACGGTTATCTAGATTAACTGAACCGCATTAGCGCATGCAGCCCTTTTTGTATCCGTGCGCGTGATTGCTCTACCGGTTGGCGTATTGTTTTTCGCGCTTTAATTCGCGCTCTTCCTTGAGCATCTTCGCTTTGATGCGGTCACGCTTGAGCGGGGAGAGGTATTCGACAAACATCTTTCCCTTCAAATGATCCATTTCATGCTGGATACAAACCGCCAGCAAGCCTTCGGCATCGAGCTCAAACGACTTGCCGTCGGCGTCCAGTGCCCGTACTTTGATGCGGGCCGGTCTTTCGACGCCGTCGTAGACGCCGGGTACGGACAGGCAGCCTTCGTCGTACAGTTGCTTTTCTTCACTGGCCCAGAGGATTTCAGGGTTGATAAAGACCTGCAAATCGCGGCCGGTGTCGGAGGTGTCGATGACGACCAATTGCTCATGGACGTCAACTTGCGAGGCAGCCAGGCCAACGCCGGGCGCGTCGTACATGGTCTCGGCCATGTCGGCAATCAAGCGTTTGAGGCGCGCATCGAAAACAGTCACCGGCTTGGCAATCTTTTGCAAGCGGGAATCGGGGTAACGCAGAATATTTAGTAGGGACATACAGTTCTGGACACAATTAGACGATGGTGGGATGTTATTTCTTGCTAGTTCCGGCATTTATTGGCAAAATTTAATGCGTTTTGATAAACATTTTCGCGGCTACGTTGTGCGGCAATGTTGAGCATACATGGCTCTTATTTTACGCGTCAAACTTAACAGCTTCTCAATTTCCGCACATTGCCTCACTAAGACTTTAAGTAAGACCGCATAATCGTTTATGCGTCGTTGCTCCTCCTTGCCGTACAGTTGTACTGTCTGCGTCGGGGCGCCTAGTCTAAACAATTATGCGGCCTTACTTAGTGAGGCTTTTATTTTGCCCGTGTTTTGCGCTCGCGGGCCCGCATTTAACGCCACATTTACCGGAAACAATATGAAAAAGTTTAGCACAGCTGCACTCCTTCTCGCTTTGGTAACCGGCATTGGGGCCGCGCCAATTTCTTCGGCGCAAGCGCTAGATTCGGCATCGGCACGCTGTGCGTTTTTGCCGAATGCACCGGATCAGCATGTTGTGGTGCGGGGCGATACGCTATGGAGTATTTCAGGACGATTTTTGCAAAATGCATGGTGTTGGCCGCAAGTGTGGGGCCTGAACCGCGAAGAAATTCATAATCCACATTGGATTTATCCGGGACAGATCGTTTATTTTGATCGCGTGGCAGGCAAATTACGACTCGGGACGTCGACCGGCGGAGCATCGGATGCGGACGTCGTTAAGTTGTCGCCGCAAATGCGGACGGAGGGACTGGGGCGGGATGCGATTTCTGCCATTCCTGCCGACAAAATCGGTGCATTTCTTTCTCAGCCGCTCATTATTGAGGATGGCGAATTAGCGGGCGCGCCGCATATCGTGGCGGTGCAGGAAGGCCACGTCAATCTGGGCAGAAACGATCTTGCCTACGTCCGTGGCAATCTCAACGGCGGCACGTCATTCCAGGCTTTCCGCCCGGGCAAGCAATTGAAAGATCCGGTCACCGGCAAGGTTATCGCCAATGAAGCCGTGTATTTAGGAAGCCTTAAATTGGAGCGCGCCGGCAAAGCAGAAAATGAAGCCAGTACCTTCCGGGTAGTGGAATCCAAGGAAGAAATGGGTGTGGGCGACCGTCTTGTAGCGTTGCCGATTACGCAGGTGCTGAACTATGTGCCGCATGCGCCGACAGACAATGTCAACGCCCGTATCGTTTCTGTCTATGGTGGCGTGACGAGTGCCGGTCAGAATGAAATTGTCACCATCAATCAAGGATCGGCTGACAATATCGAGATCGGCAACGTGCTCCAACTATACCGGTTTGGCAAAATCATCCCCGATCCTTTGGATGCGAAAAAGCCGGTCAAACTACCGGACGAGCAATACGGCACGTTGTTCATTTTCCGTGTTTTTAAGCATATTTCGTATGGTCTGATTATGCAGGTCCGCGATACAGTCGAGGTCGGCGATATTGCCAGATCACCCGAGTAAATTACCTAAGTGCCGCCGACAGAACCTAGCCCTCATCAAGCAATAAATTCCCTTTCCTTTCCACCCGACCAGTCCCCGATCAGCACGCCGCTCAGTACGTTGTTAAGTGATGCGCGGCAGACCGATCTGGCTGACTGGCTGAGGCTGGCGCAAACCAGCGGCGTCGGCCCGAACATTGCGCGACGTCTGCTGGCCGCCTTCGGTCTGCCGGCCAATATTTTTTCAAGTTCGGCCACGGTTCTGCACAGCGTGGTGTCGCCCAAAATCGCCTCAGCGCTGCTGACTCCCCTATCGGACCTGACCGAGCAGCGCATCGCCGCGGCCTTGACATGGTCGCAGCAGCCGGGCAATCGTATCCTTACGTTAGCCGATACTGACTACCCGGCAACCTTGCTCAATATCCCCGATCCGCCGTTGATCCTGTACGTAAAGGGCCGCATTGAATTACTGACGCGGCCTGCGCTGGCGGTGGTTGGCAGCCGCAATGCGACGGTGCAAGGCTGTGCCAATGCCGAACGGTTCTCCGAGGTTCTCAGCCAGCGCGGGTGGACGATTATTTCCGGTTTGGCCCTGGGCATCGATAGCGCCGCCCATCTGGGCGCATTGCGCGGCATAGCACATCCTGACAATAGCGGCAGCACGGTTGCTGTCATCGGCACCGGTGCCGATATCGTGTATCCGGCCCGCAACCGTGCGTTGGCGCATCGGATTGCAGAAGTCGGCTGCATCGTCAGTGAGTACCCGCTTGGGATGTCCGGCATTGCGGCCAACTTCCCGCGTCGCAATCGGATTATTTCCGGCTTGTCTTCCGGTGTGCTGGTGATAGAGGCTGCCGCGCAGTCAGGCTCATTGATTACTGCCCGGATGGCGGCGGAGCAGGGTAGAGATGTGTTTGCGATTCCCGGATCGATTCATTCGCCGCTCTCAAAAGGATGCCACCAACTCATTAAACAAGGGGCCAAGCTGGTTGAGTCGGCGCAGGATATTTGGGAAGAAATAGTGCCGTATTCCGACAAACCACTGCATTTATCCCCGATCGCAGTCAGTTCGCTACCATTGGTTGCTGTTGCGCAACTGTCGACTCCGGAGTGTGGTCCAAGTATTCACAGCGCGAACGATCACGATCCGTTATTGGCCGCGCTGGGTTTCGATCCGGTGAGTCTCGATATGCTTGCCGCGCGTAGCGGGATCGATATTGCGCGGTTAAATGCGCAGTTGTTAACGCTGGAATTAGAAGGTGTAGTTGAGATGTTGCCAGGCGGTATTTATCGGCGCTTGGGATAGCAGCCTGTCGGACTTAGGATGAATCGGCTGCAAAATGCGCTGAGTGGTCTATATTTCACCAGCTTCTTGACCAATAGCTCGCTATTGGCGCTGCGAACCTTGCAAAATCTGACCTCACTCAGCACATTTTTCGCTTTGATCACCTAAGTCCGACAGGCTGCCTTGGCAGCTTTAGTTAAATCCTGCGATACTTGTGCCAAATATGGGTCAGAAACCCAATAGGCAACAATCAAGCAACAATCTCCAATGCATTAACAATCATAAATTTTATGTTTTTAGCAATTTATTTCAGTCCAATCTTAGCGATACAGCAGAACCATGTTTGAAGTCCTAGTTTACCTTTACGAAACGTATTACCGACCCGATGCCTGCCCCGAACCGGAGGCCTTGGTCAAGAAACTGTCGGCGATTGGTTTTGAAGAGGATGAAATCTCCAAAGCCCTCGGATGGCTGACCGATCTGGCCGTATCGAATCACTCGTACGCCGACCGCTATCCGCAGCAAACCGCATTTTCATTCGGCATGCGCATTTATGCCCCGCAGGAAATGGATGCCCTGGGCACTGCCGCTGTCGGTTTTATCCAGTTTTTAGAGTCAGCCAAGATGCTCAATCCCGTGCAACGGGAGATCGTCATCGAGCGCGCGCTTGCCGTTGGCGATTCGCCAGTGTCGCAAGACAAGCTCAAGGTCATCGTGCTGATGGTGCTTTGGAGTCAGGGCAAAGAGCCCGATGGATTGATGTTTGATGAGCTTTTTCTTGATGATGACGATGAACCGGCACCGCGGTTATTACATTAATTGCGCACGAAACTACGCACCAGACTGCATAATTCACGCTTCTTCGCACGATAGTTGCCTCCAACGCTAACGTCCGCGCTTGCGATATTCCCAACAACACGCTTATCATTGGCCGCTTATTGGCTGCCGCACGCCGTATGCAATGTCGCAGGGTGTGCGAGTAAGTTGTTAGTTGACAACGTTTTTGCAGCCCTGTCGCGCAATTGCGCGGATAAAACGCTACAGTCCACTTTATCGTTAACAAGTATTTAGCTGAAAAATGCGCAAGCTCCCGCACCGGGAAAGCGCGCCACATTCGAGACCATATTTATGAGCAAGACCCTCATCATCGCTGAGAAACCTTCTGTCGCGAACGACATCGCGAAGACCCTCGGCGGCTTCACCAAGCACGATGAGTACTTTGAATCCGACGAATACGTACTGTCGTCAGCGGTTGGTCATCTGTTGGAAATCGCCGTTCCGGAAGAATTCGACGTCAAGCGTGGTAAATGGACCTTCACCCATTTGCCGATGATTCCGCCGTACTTCGCCTTGAACCCGATCGCCAAGACCGAGTCGCGTTTAAAAGTACTCAACAAACTCATCAAACGCAAAGACGTCACCGCCCTGATCAACGCCTGCGATGCCGGGCGTGAAGGTGAACTGATTTTCCGCCTCATCGCGCAGCACGCAAAAGCCAAACAACCGGTTAAGCGCCTATGGCTGCAATCGATGACGCCGGGCGCGATCCGCGACGGTTTCGCCAATTTGCGCGCCGATGAAGACATGCTGCCCCTGGCCGACGCCGCCCGTTGCCGCAGTGAAGCCGATTGGCTCATCGGTATCAACGGCACCCGCGCGATGACGGCATTCAACTCTAAAGAAGGCGGTTTTTACCTCACCACCGTCGGTAGAGTTCAAACGCCAACGTTATCAATCGTGGTTGAGCGCGAAGAGAAAATCAAAAAATTCGTCCCGCGGGACTTCTGGGAAGTCCGTGCTGAATTTATCTGCGCCGCCGGTATTTATGAAGGCCGTTGGTTAGATACCGCGCACAAAAAAGTTGAGAACGATCCCGAGAAACGCGCTGAGCGCCTCTGGAGTCTGGCCGCCGCCGAATCAATCGTCGCCGCCTGTCGCAACAAGATGGGCAACGTCACCGAAGAATCCAAGCCGACCACTTCAATGGCCCCCGGCCTGTTCGACCTGACCAGCTTGCAACGCGAGGCCAATTCACGCTTCGGCTTCTCCGCCAAAAACACCCTCGGTCTGGCGCAAGCGCTGTACGAAAAGCACAAAGTGCTGACCTATCCGCGTACCGACTCGCGCCATTTGCCGGAAGACTATCTGAGCACGGTCAAAGAAACGCTGGAAACCGTCTCCGAGAACAACAACTATCAACAGTTCGCCGCGCAAATCCTTAACAAAGGTTGGGTCAAGCCAAGCAAGCGTATTTTTGATAACAGCAAGATCAGCGATCACTTTGCGATCATCCCGACCACGCAAGCGCCGAAAAACCTGTCTGAGCCGGAACAAAAATTGTACGACCTGGTCACGCGTCGTTTCCTGGCCGTATTTTTCCCTGCCGCCGAGTTTCAGGTCACCACGCGCTTTACCGAAGTCTCCGGTCATCAGTTCAAGACCGAAGGCAAGGTCATGATCAATCCCGGTTGGCTGGCTATTTATGGCAAAGAAGCCGCTGACGAAAAAGATTCAGAAAACAACGGCACCTTAGTTGCCGTCGCCAAAGGCGAAAAAGTAAAAACCGACAAAGTCAGCGCCAACGGTCTGGTCACCAAACCGCCAGCGCGCTACACGGAAGCGACGCTACTGTCGGCGATGGAAGGGGCCGGCAAGCTGGTCGACGAGGCTGACCTGCGTGACGCGATGGCCGGTAAGGGTCTCGGCACGCCAGCGACGCGCGCGGCCACCATCGAAGGCTTGATCTACGAAAAATACATGTTCCGCGAAGGCCGCGAATTAACCCCGACCGCCAAAGCATTTCAGTTAATGACGCTGCTGCACGGTTTAGGCGTAGATGAATTGACTGAGCCTGAATTGACCGGCGAATGGGAACACAAACTGTCCCTGATGGAAAAAGGCCAGATCACGCGTGAAGAGTTCATGCGCGAAATCGCCCAAATGACGCAAACCATCGTCAAACGCGCCAAAGAATACGACAACGATACGATCCCCGGCGACTACGCCACGCTGGTCGCGCCTTGTCCGAATTGCGGCGCAGTGGTCAAAGAAAACTATCGCCGTTTTGCCTGTACCAAATGCGAATTCTCGATGAGCAAAACGCCCGGTAGCCGTCAGTTTGAAGTCCCGGAAGTCGAAGAGTTGTTGACCAACCGGACCATCGGCCCGTTGCAAGGTTTCCGCTCCAAAATGGGCCGCCCATTTGCCGCGATCCTCAAAATTAGCCGCGACGAAGACATCAAGAATTTCAAACTGGAATTCGATTTCGGTCAGAACGATGAAGATGGCGAGAATGGCGAAGGCGTTGATTTCACCGGTCAGACCGCGTTAGGCCCGTGTCCAAAATGCGCCAGCGGCGTCTTTGAGATGGGCTTAGCTTACGTGTGCGAGAAGACCGTAGCGAAGCCGAAAGCCTGCGATTTCCGTAGCGGACGGATTATTTTGCAGCAAGAAATTTTGCCCGAGCAAATGGTCAAGTTGCTCAATGACGGCAAAACCGATTTATTGCCGGGCTTCATTTCACAACGCACGCGTCGGCCTTTCAAAGCATTTTTAGTCAAAGGCAAAGACGGCAAAGTCAGTTTTGAGTTTGAAGAACGCAAAGCCAAAGCGCCCGCTAAAGGCAAGGTGAAAGCCGCTGCCGTAGAAGATGACGCGGAAGGTGACGATAGCGCAGCAATCACGAAGACAGTGATAAAGGCGGACGTCAAGAAAGCCGTAGTCAAGAAGCCAGCGGCTAAAAAAGCGGTGGTCAAACGGGTAGTGGCGAAAAGCAAAACGGCATAACGAACGCAAAAACAAGCGCAATCGTTGCACGGTGTTTTAGTGCTACCGCGCATCGATGTAAAAAAACCGTCAGTGTTCGCACTGGCGGTTTTTTTATAGTCCCGCTCTATGCATCAAGCCAGCACAGACGCCTCGTGCCGCAACAAAAACGCCTTACATTCAAGTCCCCCCGCATAACCGGTCAGCGCCCCTGACGCACCAAGCACCCGATGGCAAGGGACAATAATCGACACCGGATTGCGCCCGATCGCCGTACCGACGGCACGCACCGCACGGGCTTTGCCGATACCCGCCGCATGGTCGCCGTAGGTGGTTGACTGCCCAAACGGAATGGCGATTAAGGCCTCCCACACCGCACGCTGAAACGCCGTCCCGCGCAAGTCCAGCGGCAAGTCAAATTGCTGGCGCGACCCTGCAAAATAGTCATCCAATTGTTGGCATGCACGCTTCACATGCGGATGCTCAGGCGCTGCAATCCAGCCATCTTTGCCTTTGAAGTGGCGGTGGTTTTCAAAATACACGCCACTGACACCGGCATCGGTGGCGGCAATCAATAGCGTGCCGACCGGGCTGTCGTGCGTGATGTAATAGATGGGGGTAAGCATTTTGGGTGTGTTCATCATGATTGCCATAAAAGAAGTGCCGCGTAACCACGCCAGGGTGACCATCCCGCAGCGACAGTAGTGAGTTGTTTTTCCGTCAGTCGGGCAGCGCTTGCATCCGTTGCCATTGCTTTTTGCAATCCCAAATCCCCCGCCGGAAAAGCATCCGGAAATCGCAAAGCGCGCAACGCGATGTAATGCGCGGTCCAGTTACCGATACCCGGTATGGTCGTCAATTGCGCGATCGTTTCCGCCAGACTTGCGCCTGGTGTGGAACGCAGCTTTCCGTCAGTCGCATAGAGCGCCATATTGCGGATAGTCGCCGCACGTGATGCCGGTATCCCAATACTCGCCAGCGTAGCAACAGGCAGCGCCGCTAACACGCAGGCCTCAGGAAAGTGATGCGTCACCGCCGCAAACGGCGTCTGCGCCAATCCGCCAAAGCGGCTCACCAATCGGGCCGTCAACGTGCTGGCTCCTGCCACACTCACTTGCTGACCCAATATCGCCCGCACCGCCAGTTCAAACGGCGCAAATGTTCCCGGCACACGGATGCCAGGCTGCGTATCGAGCAGCTTCGCCAGAGCAGGGTCCGATTCCAAATGCGCCGTAATTAACGCAGGGTTAGCGTCCAGATCAAACTGCTGCCGCAGCCGTGCCAGCAGCGGCATCAACAACGGCGTCAGAGACGGCGCAACTTCTACTTCTAATTGTCGTTGCTTGGGCAAATGCGTCACCCGCAGCCAGCCGGACACATTATCGATACAAACACTGCGCAGATAGGCCGGGCGAGTTTGATCAAGCTGGACCGCCTCGACCCCCGCGATCAGGCGCGGCTGCAAATACCGCAACATGTGCTGCCAGTCAAAGGGTGGGCGATACGCCAGCCGCACGGTGACGACATCCTGCGCCGATACCGGCTCGCTAAATGTCTGTTGCCGCCGCATAGCAGTCGGGGCTAAACCGTAGCGCGCATTGAATAGTGCGTTGAACCGACGCACACTGCCAAAGCCTGCCGCGTCTGCCAGCGCAGTCATCGATAGCCGGGTTTCCTGTAGCAGTTTTTTAGCAAATAACAGCCGCTGGGTTTGCGCCAGCTCAATCGGCGAGACGCCAAAATACTGCTGCAAAACCCGTCGTAGCTGGCGCGAAGACAAACCAACTTCTGCTGCCAACTGCTCAAGACCGCCACTGCTTTTGTCGTCCCCGCCGTTGTGATTGAGTGCGCCAGCGGCAATCCTTTGCCAGACTGCATACGCCAAATTTTGCTGTAATGCGTAGGGCGCTAATTCAGGGCGGCAACGCAGGCACGGGCGAAAACCGGCAGCCTCGGCAGCGGCGGCGCTCACGTAAAAAGTACACGAAGAGGGACGCGGCGTTTTGGCGCTGCAAATCGGACGGCAATAGATGCCGGTGGTGCGCACGCCGACAAAAAAGACGCCATCGAAACGGCTGTCTTTAGCTGCTAATGCGCGGTAGCAGCTCGCATTGTTAAGCGTGTCCATTGCGGTGTCTGGTGCAATAAATATTGTATTGGCAGGATAGTTTGGAAGGACGGATTTCATGGCGTATTTATACGCCTTGGGAGAACTGACGTCTAGCCGTTTTCGGACATGAAAATAAGCTCTTTCACATCCTCGGATACCTCTGGACTGGCTTACAGCGATGGACTAAACGGATCGTCGTAGATTGCGGATAGCACCGAGTGCACAATTAATGAAATTAAAATGGTTGATTTTTACATTTTCATGGAAGTAATTTTGTCTATCCTCACTGTCCTTCTCATTCCTTATTTAGGACGTATTTTGAGAGTCCTCCGATCCAGCACGATAAGGCTACCTAAAGCAGCATAGCCGATTCGACTCAACATTTTTATTGGAAATAATATGCCACATGCTATATCCGGCTCACCCGGCTCACCCGCGTTGTCTCACTCTGAGTTTGCACCTTGTCAATTTACAGCACAAGAGTACGAAGACCACTTCAATAATATGAAGGCGCAACCTGACAGTATGAAGTTGGCCACCGCTTTTGTCCCGGAGGGTTCTGCTGCCTATATTTCTTATGCCTGGTTGGGTGAAAAAACGGATGCATTATTACCGAGGGAGAGCGCGCTGGTTCATCGCCTGGCGGCTGAATTTGAGGGGACGACTAAGAGCGTTAAGGAGATAGATTTGAGCGATTTCGTCACTAATACGAAGGACGATTGGTATGGGGTTGGTAAATTTTACTTGCCTAAAACGTCAGATGCAGATGAGTGCCTGGTCCGTTACGGCTGTAACACGAGTGCTGAGTCGGGAGTCGTGAAAGTCACAGTAATCTCTCTTTTTCAAAACGGTCACCTGATTGCTTCACTCAAAGATAAAAATATCCATACCCTTGGTGTTGAGTCGGTTCCGGAGCGATAAAAAAGACCAGTTTTTTGGTATCAATACTAAGCATGCAACAACCAACAATATTTACGTAAATGCGGCAGGAAAATCGGGATTGTAGTTATTTTATAAAAGTCATTTTTCATCCTTGTTTTCCGCGTTACGCACGTATTTTTGAGAGTGCTCCGAGGCACGATAAAACTGCGTAATTAATCTTTATGAGATTTTACGTAGCTGATTTTATTAATAATTTTTATACTGAAAATGATATGAATACTAGCCCCTCTGTATCATCCGTCCCTGTTTTATCCCAACCCTCATATAGCACTTTTGAAGCAGAGATGGAACCGAGAGCAGCAGAGTACGAAGCCAATTTCAAGGCTTTGCCTGACACGATAAAATTAGCTCCCAACTTCGTTGTGGATGGTGTTGAGGCAGTTATTTCTTCTGATTGGTTGCGTCAAGAATTAGTTGGGCTACCAGAGGAAGCGGTGCTACAGGTGCATCGCATCGCGTGTGAATTTCAAGGTACTACTAACAGCGCTCGGAATGTAAAAGTGGATACCCTTTTTACCCCGTCAGACGGACGTTATGGCTTTGGAAAATTTGCCCTGCCCAGATCGGTAGATTCAAAACCATGCTGTGTCCGCTATGGCTATAACGATAATGCTGCGGAAGGAGTCATGCAAGTTACATCACTCTATTTTCAATCCGCGCATCAAAAATACAGCCTAATGTATAAATCGCCCGTAGAAAGGGATCCGTCACGGGTGCCACTGTCACTCTTTCAAGGCCAGCCACTCTGATTTCGTGTCAGGCCTGAATAACACTCCGTAATCATTCCATCTTCGTCAAAAATCAGATCGGCTCTACATCCTCTCCAAACCGATCCGTCGCCTCAATCAAATGATGCAAAATCCCCGGCTCCGTCACCGCATGGCCTGCGTCTGCCACCATCGTCAGTTTGCTACCCGGCCAAGCCTGATGCAGTTCCCACGCGGTTTGCGGCGGACAAATAGCGTCGTAACGGCCTTGCACGATCACACCGGGGATATCTTTCAACTTGTCGGCATTGAGAATTAATTGGTTAGGTGTAAAAAAACCATTATTCACAAAATAGTGATTTTCAATACGAGCGACCGCCAGCGCATGGTGCGCCTCTGCAAAATCCTCTACAAATGCCGGGTTCGGCAGCAGACTCACCGCTTCACCCTCCCAGCGGCTCCAGGCTTGGGCTGCTGCCAGTTGTATCTGCTGATCTTTGTGATGCAATAAGCGGTGATAAGCACCCATCAGATCGTCCCGCTCGGCCTCTGGAACAGGCGCTAAATAGCCTTGCCAGGCCTCGGGGAAAATCATTGACGCGCCATGTTGATAAAACCAGTCCAACTCCTGCGGACGGGCGGTAAAAATACCGCGCACGATCAATTCGGTGACGCGCTCGGGATGGGTTTGCGCATACGCCAGTGCCAGCGTGCTGCCCCAGGAACCGCCAAATACTTGCCAGCGTTCTATCCCCAACAAACATCGCAATGTTTCGATGTCGTCCACCAGATGCCAGGTTGTGTTCGCTTCCAGATTGGCATGCGGCACGCTGCGTCCGCAGCCGCGCTGGTCGAACAGCACGATCCGGTAACGTGCCGGATCGAATAGTCGCCGATGGTTTTCATTGCAGCCCGCGCCCGGTCCACCATGCAAAAACACTACCGGCTTGCCAGTGGGATTGCCGCATTCTTCCCAATACATCTGATGACCGTCGCCAACATTGAGCATGCCGTGCTGCAACGGCGCGATGGGCGGATAAAAAGACCGCAAAGCGGTCGCATTGAGTGTGGTCATTGCCGTCCCTTATTTATCATCTGAGGTGGGAAACAATAACTGAAAACAGGCGGCCCAAGCGCACTTCAGAGGGATTCTTCGGGTCTTGTCACAAAATTTAAATTTTAGTTAACCATGCCTTGCATCCGGTCAATCTGATGCTATTATTAAATCCGCAAACGTTTGCGCGGTCGATTTCAAGCGGTTTATCAAACCAGCCTGATGAGATCGAAGCAAAGTTAATTATAAAATAACAGGAGATTTTCGATGACTATCCGTACACCTGCAACATCCGCCCGTACCCGCCTGAAACTGATCGCCGCCACCATTCTGGTCTGCGCATTACCCGGCATCAGCCTGCCAGCGATGGCGCAAACCAAACCTAAAGTCGCCTTGGTGATGAAGTCGCTCGCCAATGAATTTTTTCTCACGATGGAAACGGGCGCTAAGAATCATCAAAAAGCCAACGCCGCCAAATACGATCTGATCGCCAACGGCATCAAGGACGAGACCGACACCGCCAATCAAATCAAGATCGTTGAGCAAATGATCATCTCCAAAGTCAACGGCCTGGTGATCGCGCCTGCGGATTCGAAGGCGTTGGTGCCAGTGCTGAAGAAAGCGATTGACGCCGGGATTATCGTCGTCAATATCGACAACAAACTCGACGACGCAGCGCTGAAAGAAAAAGGCATCACCGTGCCGTTCGTCGGCCCGGACAACCGCAAGGGTGCCAAACTGGTCGGCGATTACCTCGGCAAACAGATCAAAACCGGCGACAAAGTCGGCATCATAGAAGGCGTCTCAACCACCTTCAACGCGCAGCAACGCACAGCCGGTTTCCAGGATGCAATGAAAACCGTCGGCGCAAATGTGGTCAGCGTGCAGTCCGGTCAATGGGAACTCGATCCGGGTAACAAGGTTGCCGCCGCCATGCTCAACGCGCATCCTGATATCAAGGCGCTGCTAGCCGGTAACGACAATATGGCGCTCGGCGCGGTTGCGGCCGTCAGAGCGGCTGGCAAAACCGGCAAGGTATTGGTCGTCGGCTATGACAACATCAATGCGATTAAGCCGATGCTACAAGATGGCCGCGTCCTGGCGACTGCCGATCAATTCGGCTCGCAACAGGCGGTGTTCGGGATCGAAACTGTCTTGAAGGCGATTGCTGACAAGAAGCCGCAATCGGCTCTCGGCGGGATGATAGAAACGAAAGTGGAGTTGGTTACTAAAGAGTCAAAGTAAGCCGGGCTGAGCCTGCAAGTTAAGCAGGCAATTAAGAAAACCCTTCGATACGCTACGCTACTCAGGGCGAACGGTATGGAGATGGTTCAGGCAGAGTGTGTCACATACCCATTTCCCCGTTCGAGCTGAGTAGCCCAAAGGGCGTATCGAAGCCAGCGTTGCGCATTGTGCACGCGACTGCTGTAACGCCATGCCTGACGCGCTCTGATCTTTCTTCATTTTTTCTCAACCACACCACGACTGGTGAAGGCCGTATGTCTGCTACATCCTCAAACCAACCAACCACACCATTTTTATCCCTCACCGGCATCGGTAAAAGCTACGTCGTACCAGTGCTGGCCGGTGTCTCCCTACAGATCAGCGCCGGTCAGGTATTAGCACTCACCGGCGAAAATGGCGCTGGCAAAAGTACCTTATCCAAAATTGTCTGCGGCCTGATTTCGGCCACCCAAGGCAGCATGCTGCTAGACGGTCAGGCCTATAGCCCGGCCTCGCGTCAGGCCGCCGAGCAGCTTGGTATTCGCATGGTGATGCAGGAATTAAATCTTATTCCGACGCTGAGCATTGCCGAAAATCTCTACCTGCATCAACTCCCCAACCGCTTCGGCTGGATCGACAGACCCAGGCTCGAAGCCATCGATTCGTGCTTGTCCGTGGTACTCGGCATAGAACTACTGAGTCGGAGAC